>JAFIGA010000063.1 GCA_020831715.1 Leptospira sp.
CCCCTTGAAAAGATTCTGGAATCCGTTCGAACTGTAGGTAAGACGATCACTCTGAAACACCATTCCAGTTCCACTTCGGAAGAGTTGGTTAAAAAAGGATTCTTCACGGATGCACTTTTGATTATTCCAATCAAAAGAAACAGAGACATTGTGGGGATACTTTTGATTGGGGACAGAACCGACAAAAAACCATTTGAAGAATCGGATCTTCGAATCCTTAGTACAATCTCGAATCAAATTGCAGAAGCATTCACGGCACTACGCGTTAAAGAGCAGAGCGAAGAATTGAAATACATCCAAAGAGATCTGCAAGTTGCCGCACAGATTCAGAGAAACTCCCTTCCTCATATACCGGAATCATACGGGGACTTGGAATTCGCCTCTTATTACAAGGCTTCCAAGGATATTGGTGGAGACTTCTATGATATGATCGTTCACAGTCCGACGGAAATTTCTGTGATGATAGCAGATGTCTCCGGGAAAGGAACTCCGGCGGCATTATTCATGGAGCTATCCAAGACAATAATATCCAGTGAAGTTTCCAGAGATCCTTCACCTAGTAAAGCATTAATGAGTGCCAATAAAATCATCCAAGATAAATCTGGCTTCGTGCTATTTGTAACAGTGATGCTAATACGAATCAACACTGCCGAAAAGACTCTAACCTATGCGACAGCAGGACACAATCGTCAATTTTTGTACAAGAAAAAGCAAAATGATATCCAACTTCTCTCCGGCAAAGGAATACCCATAGGTATCGGGAAGTCTGATATCTCAGAACATACTGTAGACTATGAACCTGGCGACTATCTCATTCTGTATACAGATGGGGTTACTGAGGTAATGAATTCTGATTTGGAAATGTATGAGGAAGAGAATCTCATCGAAGACATTCTAAAAATGGAAGAAGATACCCCGACTTCCATCAAAGAAAAAATTCTCCAGATCACCTCCGACTATCAGGGTGATGCAGAACAGCACGACGACTATACGCTTTTTATTATCAAGCTAAACTAGAGGCTCTAAACTGATTTGGCCTTCATATTATTAGGCTGACCTGTGGAACCAAGCAGGGCTCTCCAGAGTGCACTCTGTCCGGGTTTTAGAACTTTCCTTTCTCCCACGGCAATCGAAATGGGAATATAGGTAAACACATTATTCCAAATCCCCACTACCATATTGGTCTTACCGCACATAGCGGCATGAACTGCGTTCTGAGCCAAGAATCCACAGAATACGGAGTCTTCTTCATTTGCCGGAACGGAACGAATGATATAGCTAGGGTCAATGTATTTGAGATTGGTCTTGATACCTTCTTTCTTGAAGTATTGATTGATCTTATCTTTCATAAATACTCCAATATCATTTAGTTTTTTATTGCCCGAGTCATCTGTCTCATTCTTATCTTCGAAATACTTCTGCCCTGCACCTTCCGCGACAATGATCACAGCATGCCCTCTTTTTTTCATTCGCTCTTTCAAAACAGGAAGAAAAGCTCCCTCGCCCTCCAGGTCAAAATCATTTTCAGGAATTAACACAAAATTTACGTTTTTCGATGCGAGTGCCGCGTTCACTGCGATGAATCCGGAATGCCGACCCATTAACTTCACCAAACCGATTCCATTGGGCGCACCCTTAGCTTCCGTATGAGCGCAGTTAACTGCTTCTACTGCCTTGGAGAATGCCGTGGAAAAACCAAATGTCTTCTGCACATAATTGATATCATTATCAATGGTCTTGGGAATGCCGACTATTGCTATATCTTCTTTTCTTCGTTTTACTTCTTCCGATATGGCTTGGGCTCCTCTGAGTGTTCCGTCACCTCCGATGGTGAAAAGCATTTTGACCCCATAAAGACAAAGTGTATCCACCATATCTTCTACTTTTTGATTTCCCCGGGATGAAGAGAGGATGGAACCACCTTGATTCATAATCTGAGCCACCTTATCAGGATGCAATTCTACCGGTCTGTGTCCGGATTGCTTCACCAATCCTTCGTAACCAAACGGGAATCCCAAAATTCGTGTAACACCATATCGATAGTGAAGCTCCATTACCAAAGCACGTATTACATCATTGATACCGGGACAGAGTCCGCCACAAGTCACAATGCCGGCAGTAACAGTGGATGGGTCAAAAAATATTTTTTTCCTGGGACCCGCCTGCTCAAAAAACAAAGGATCCTTCAGATGTTCCTGCAAAGCCTCTTCCGTTTCAAAAATAGTCTGGATCATAACACGAGAGGTTTCCGGAGTCCAGCACTCATAGCCTGCCGGGCTGGGATTGTTGCATTCGCCTAAAGATTCAATTTTGGTATTCATTGGTTCACCCTTTCTGACATTTTTTCACAATTCTGTTAATATCCAAACATTTTTTGCTTGTAAATCCCGGAAAATGAATAAGGCTATCCATTGGAAGGTCTATGAAATCCCGAATCACAGCATTTATTGCTCTAAATCTATTTTGTTTTGGATATTTGGGATCCCAAGAAGTGCCCTTCCTCTCGGCATTTGTCAGCGCACCCTGGATCAATCCCAATTGGGAAACATCCTATTCCATTCCAAGACAAGATCCTATATTCTTAGACGCAATTGCTATACCTTTTAATTTTCCTATGGAATCCGCTCTACTATATAGCTATTCCGATGCGGAAAAGCTTGCACCCGGTAGAGTAAGCCAATCCAACGACATTCGTTTATCTTCGCTAGGCAGTAGAAACCAACCCATTATTGGGCAACGTGGAGTTGCTTATTTACTTAGAAAGAAGAATTTTGGATTGAATTTGGATCTTTCTCTTCAAATGGCTGGCAATGAAATGGGAATGAATTTTATGGAAATCGGTATAGCCAAAGCTAGATTTTCATACCGAGTTCCCAACCAACTATTAGGCATGCATGCGTCCAATCCAACAAAAATGGATCTTTTCTTAGAACTCAGCCAAATCAATTCTATGAGTCCTAACCAAGTAGCACTCATGAACCGACCTGTGCAAAATACTCTCGCTAAATCTGCTGAAAATAACAATCGCCCTGCTTTTACAGCGAAACAACTCTATGCTAGCCCCGGTGTAAGCGTGAACACATCTTCCAATTTCATCTTTGAAGGTATGGTTCGAGTTCCGATGAACTCTAGAGAGGCGAATAGAACCTTGGATGAGCTGTGGACTCCTGAAATTCAAACGAATTTAGGGATGAAATACATTATTCCTGTCCACTAATCTAGACTTTTTTGTAAAATTCGTTCACTACTTTCGAGTTCCAACCTTATTTTCAAGTTCCAACCTTTTCATTGCGATTCTTATTATCTCAATTGCTATTATTTATGCATAATATTGCAATTTTGATAGAATTTTCATTTTTTTCAGATATAACACTATTTTACACCGTATTTTTACGGTAACCCAGTTGACGATTTAGAGTCAGTCATGCTATAACGTACAAGCACCGTATTTTTACGGTGCTTGTATTTAATGCCAATTCTACATTCTACAGATAATTCTAGTAAGCGGGAGATACTTCCGTCCATCCATCTTGGTATGGATTTGGATGATTCGTTATCTCTGCTAGATGGATTTTATCTTTCGAATAAAGGAATTACCGTTATTCAGACTGTCTTGGATTCGTTGGCTTCTGAAAATAAGCGTAAACGAATGGGGGCTATCACTGCACCTCCCGGTTCAGGCAAATCTTACCTAGCTCTGTTTCTTGCCACAATCTTACAGAACAAATCAGAATGGCAATCTTCCATTCGAGATATATTAAAAGAACAAAATTCCAATTATGTGAAAAAGATTCTTCCTTCGATTGAGAAATTTGAACTGGAAGGGAAAAAATTCTTACCTGTTGCCATGGTTGGGCAATCTGACTCATTGAGAAAATTTATCATAGAATCCATCCTCATTTCTCTTCGCAGGTCAAATCCCTCGGATTCAATGGAAGCAGAGTGGATTCTTTTATTCAAAGATATGGAAGGCGCTCCGGCTAGGAATCGAAATCCGGAGCATTTGCCTGCAAGAATTGGAGAATTCCTATCGCATCCTGATATTTTCTGGGAAGGATATGAAAGAATATTAGATCATTTACATGTTCTGGGATACGATGGAATCATTTTCTTTCATGATGAATTCAATCGTTTTTTATCTGCGCAAGGTGTTACATCTCACTCGAATGATTTAGATTTCTTGCAAGACTTCGCAGAGAGAAACCTACGATTGAAAAAATACACTGTGATGCACTACCTCCTTCTCCATAAAGGAATCTCGCAATATCTCGGCGGAATCAGTGAAGAAAGAAGGAAGGAGTGGTTGAAAATTGAAGGGAGATTCCATCCCATTCACTATCAAGAAGATACAATTGATACATTCAGTCTGTTTCTATCGCATTTTAAAAAATCAAGATCAGCAAATTTTTCTCAAACAGAAACTTCTTCTGCGAAAGAAGATTGCAAATTAGCTAAAAAGGCGAATCCAAATATAAAGGAAATCTTCAACGGAATGGAAGAAGACCTTGCTTTGGAAGGCTACCCCTTGCATCTTCCAACAATTATATCCTTTCCATTTCTCTGCTCAATTCTTGGACAAAATGAACGTTCTTTGTTTACAGAAATATCAGACTTGATTCGGAGAGATCGAATTGAATTTGTAACTTTCGACAGCTTGTATGATTTATTTGATGGGAAGGTGGATTCACTCAATTCGGATGATAGCCTTCGTTCCAAGTGGAATGCAGGAAGACATACCATCTCTGAATTATCCGATCCGAATGAAATTCGCGTTGCCAAAATTTTGACTCTCATATCTGTGATTGGGAAAAATAATCTACTTCCCGGTAGTTTGGAGTGGATTGCTTACTCCTCTCGATTGGATAAGAAAAAAACCAAAGAAATTCTACACAATCTAGTTGGAAAGAATTTAGCAATCTTTCGCGAAACAAGCAAGCAATACCAGATCTATTATGGAAGCTCCATTCAAGTCGGAGCGAAAATCACAAGCAGATCTTCTCATGTAACAATTGAGGATATACAGAGAATCCTCGAAAAGCAATTTCCGCTCAGCCCATCCTATTGTCGTGAATTCAATGCTATCCATTATACATCTCGGTTTTTTTCCAAGGCTTATATTTTGGAATCCAAAATCTTGGAAGAACTCAAATTCATAAATGAAAATGCTGATCCCTCCCAATGGGAGAGTAAGATAGCTATTGATTCAATCGCTGAAATACTCAATGAGATCTACTCATTTCATAAGAAGCAAGGAGCCAGTGGTATTGTATTCTATTATTTGGGAGAAAGGAATTCCTTTCTGGCAAAAATTTTAGAAAAGACAATCATCCAGCATGAAAGATGTTCCGGTTTTTTGCTGATTCAACCGGAACAGAGTTTTACAGAACTCAGCTATATAAAAAAATATGCATCCGCTCTACAGCTCCAAAAAGATTCCGAGTTTTTAAAGTCTGACCCCATGATAGAAACTGATTTAAAAGTACACCTATCGGATCTTCAAGAAAAAATTCATCTTTCGCTAACATCACTATTTCATGAGGGGAAGTATAAAATTGTTTTGCCTAGCATTTATCAAGAAATGCTAACGCAACATGAAGAAGATTTGATTTCGAACATTATGAAACAAAAATATTCGGAATCTCCTAAAATCAATTCAGAACTCATCAATCGGGAGACAATCACACCTCCCATAAGAAATGCTCGTAAGAAAATTCTTCGAGAAATGCTCTCCGGCTCACCGGATTTAGGCACTCAAAACAATGGTTACGGACCGGATGTAGCGATATTCCGCTCACTCTTTACGGCAAAAAATCTAATCCATAAAACCAAAGATGGTTGGAAATTGGATTTCAAAAAACCAACGGATGTCTATGGAAATCCGGATTTGGGATTTGCCAAGGCAATAGGCACAGTAAAAAAATATTTGAATAGGAAAAAAGAAATTCACTCGATCAGTGAAATCTACGATATCTTGCTTTCTCCACCACATGGATTCTATTCAGAGACGATCCCCTTCTATCTATTGGGAATCCTTCTAGAAGGAAAATATTCCTTCTCTCTCTACCATGATGGTAGATTTGAAAAAGATCTAAATTCCGATGTCTTGGAAAAAATTCACTTGGATCCGGATCAATTTACAATTCGTATCCTGGAAAAAAATCCGATCTATGATCTATATTTGCAAAATATCATCGATACATTCAATTTGGACTCTTCCACACAGAATTGGGAAGAATCCGAGAATGATAAAAAGATATCGGATAATAAAATCTACCGTGCAACCCTTTCCTTGCTGTACTGGTACAATCGATTGCCGGAATACTCCAAAAGATCCAAAAATCACACTCCCATAGAACGAGAGTTTCTAGATACCATTGCCCATGCGAGCGATCCTGAAATATTCCTACTGGAAAAAATTCCCAAAATATTCCAAATCAAACTTTCGGAAACCAATGAATCCAATATTCAGTTTTTCATTTCTAAACTGAATCAAACTAAGGACCAAATTGAATCGCATTATACTGATTTGATTCAACAAATCGAAAAAGAAACTCATAAAATCATATCTCCCCACACGCAAGACTCAAGCACTCATCTTCTGGAACTCATTCTTGATTTTCGCTCCACCAATTCCTACAAGCTCGAAATCTTAAAGAAACAAGACAAAGACTTTTTAAAACTCCATGACCGCTTAGTCATGCCTTACGAAAAAAGTCAAGATCTCATCGAATCCATTGCATCCCTACTCACGGATTCCCACCCCAAATTCTGGAAAGACAGCAGTTTATCCGAATACAGTTTCAAGCTCACCCGTGAACTCAGCAAACTTCATATAGCAAGCATCATAGCCGGGGAAAGCCACAGCTCCAATTATATAAAGATCAGCCATATTGTCCAAGAAGCCAACTCTTGGGCTCAGGAAGAAAGAGAATTTTTGATACAGGAATTGATGAAAGGAAGGTAGAGAAAGGATGCTATTTACATTACAAGATAGAGAAGCTAAAAAAGATATCTTTACCTTTAGAGAAATTCGTTTAGATAACAGCATAATTTCTACAAACCCTGGAATATATATTTGGAAGTATTTTCCTCATTTTTCTGGGAAAAGTATTATTGATGACTTAGAAAGAATTACTAATCTAAATTTTTCATATATCTCTCAATTCGAAGATCCTACTTACAAAATAGAAGTTAAGAAGAAACATTTCAAAGAATCATCAAATTTGTTAGGATTATCTTTAAGCAAAGAAAATATTCTAAAAGAA
>JAFIGA010000068.1 GCA_020831715.1 Leptospira sp.
ACGTTCCGCAGGAAGTCCAAAAGCATCCCAACCCATGGGATGGAGAACTTCAAAACCCTTCATTCTTTTATAACGAGATAGTATGTCTGTCGCTGTGTATCCTTCCGGATGGCCAACATGTAAACCCGCACCGCTTGGATAAGGAAACATATCCAAGCAGTAGAACTTTTCTTTTGATGATTTTGAATCGACCCGGAATGTTTTATTTTGATTCCAGAAATTTTGCCATTTTTTTTCTATGTCACCGAATTTGTAATCCATATGCTTCCCTTCGTTAAATAAAGAAAAATGGCGTCTTGTGAATTTAGCCTAATTACCAAGTTTTCAAATATGTTTTATCTGTCCCTCATTTTCTTACAGAATCAATCACCTTAATCAATGATTTGAATCTCTGAGTCAAACACTCTCTACAAAGATCATTTTGATATGTTTCGCTTACCAACTTCCCACAGGCACAACGCTTGCCCGCTTTATCTATATTTACTTCGACTTTTGAGTCGCTATCCACCATGTAGTACACACCTATCTATTTATACTTTATTGACAATGACTGTTCGTAACAAAAATTCCCTTCTTTTCGGAGGAAAATTTTTAAGTCGTTGAAAGATACTTTATAATTTTTGTGGGGTTTATCGTCAAAAAAAATCTACACCAATGAAAGTTTTTTTTCTATGATTTTTTTAAAAAAAAGGATTGCAAGGCAAATATATATCTTACGGTTATGTTAAGATCAAATTTTTAATTACTAAACAGAACTGCCAATTTTAGAACAGTTTATTGGTTGTTCAATGATTGTTATTTGTCTTTTTTTAATTTAGAGAGTATCAAATTTATGTCTAATTGATAAGATGCTAGAATTTCATTCAGTTTATAAGACATTTACAATGGATAAAGAAGACATCCATGTTGTTCACAATGCAAATTTTAAGGTTAAAACCGGAGAATTTGTTGCAATCATCGGTCCTTCCGGCTCAGGGAAGTCAACTTTATTGGGTATTGCCGCAGGATTGGACAAACCCAATCAAGGAAAGGTTGTTCTGGATCAATACACACTATCAGAAATGGATGAGGATGATCTCGCTGAAGTTAGATCAACTAACGTTGGATTTGTTTTCCAAAATTTTCAGCTCCTACCAAATATGACAGCTTTGGAAAATGTTTCCATACCCTTGATGATTTCATCCCGGCTTTCCGAAAGGCAGATCAAAGAAAAGGCCATGGATTTACTTAAATCTGTTTCCATGGATCATCGAGCGAATCATTTTCCACAACAGCTCTCAGGTGGTGAGGAACAACGCATTGCAATTGCACGTTCTTTTGTGAATGATCCCAAGATACTTTTTGCAGATGAGCCTACGGCAAATCTGGATAGCAAGAATGGCAATATGGTGATGGAACTTCTTCGAGATTTGAATCAGAAAAAGAAATCCACCCTGGTTGTCGTTACTCATGATCATTCTGTAGCAAAACTTGCCGATAGAATATTAGAGATGCGCGATGGGCAAATATGGGAAGCATCTCAGAAAAAGGCTCCCAATGCCTCTTCCAAGAAAAAATCATCCGCCAAGAAAAAGACAGTTAAAAAGGTATCCTGATGAATAGAAAGGCATTCTTTCGAACCTTTTTTAGAAGAGAACTCTTCAGCCGGAAGACTTATTCCTTTCAAGTTATCCTATCAGTTATGATAGGTGTAGGAGCCGTATCGGGAATCCAATCTTATAAAACTTCACTGACTGATTTAATCCGAGTCGAAGCCAAGAATTTGATGGGTGCCGATCTCGCATTTCAGACTCCTGAGAAATTTCGTAAGTTTCAAAATGAACTCATGGAAGATACACTTCCCAAGGATCATAAGAAAGCTGAAGTTATTCAATTTCTTTCTATGATCTCCAATCCCATCAATGAGGAAGTATCCCTTTCCTTGGTTCGTGGTATGGATGCGGGCTATCCATTTTATGGAGAACTGAAGACAGATCCAGCCTCTGCTTATGCAAATCTCGCTGAAAATGATATTATATTAGAAGAAAATTTGGCAAAAAACCTGGAATTATCACCGGGTATGACTGTGCAATTGGGCGAGAAATCTTATATATTTAGAGGAATTTTACTAAAGGAACCCGGTGCCGTTGGCGGATTTACCAGCATGGCTCCCACTTCCATTGTTAAGAGATCTTCTTTGATAGGATCAGGTTTGGAAGACAGGGGATCCCGAATAAGATACAGTATGTTCGTAAAACTTCCGAACGAAGTGGACTCTTTTCTTTTTAAAGAAAAACATTTCGAGAAATATTCGGATAATGACATGACGATCTTTCACAATACGGAAGTGAACTCCGGATCACAGCTTTTTATAACGAATACCTTGGATTTTTTGAGTTTATTGGGGCTTGCCTCATTCTTTTTAGGTGCTATTGCCATTTTTATTTCGACTCGAACCAGAGTGATCGATTCCCAGAAGCAGATTTCCATTTTAAAATGCCTAGGCTTGAATTCACAGTACATTCGATTTTTGGTAATTTCGGAAACTCTAATATTATCCATCATTGGATCGATTCTGGGTTTGTTCTTGGGCAATTGGTTGCAATCCGGACTTCCCAATCTTTTGATTGGAGGTGAAGATGGATTGGGGCAGGGCTTGACCGGAGTGGCACTGGTAGAAGGCATTGGTTTGGGAATCGTTGTTCCTATATTGGTATCCATTCACTCCTTGGTGAAAGCAGGATCCATATCTCCTTTGGTTGCACTCAAGAATCCCGAAGGAGTGGCAAGTGATAAGTCGGATTTAAACCGGACCATTGGGAAAATAGAATATATATTACTTGGCTTTGTATTTCTTTTGTTTTGGTTCATAGCGTATTTGGATACCGGTAGTATCTTAAAGGGATTGGTGCTTTGTGCGGTATTTTTCATATTGCCAACTCTTATTTGGATCATGTATCTCCTACTTAGGTCAATCATACTTTATATAGGAAAGAAACGTGAGCTTCCTCGTGTAACATCCTTGGTTATGAAAAAATTCACTCGCCAGTATGGATTGATTTCTCTATCTGTAATTGGATTGGGTTCTGCTATATTCGTATTGGTTCTCTCTCTCATACTCAGAGAAAGTCTGTTGAATCTCGGAGGGGCAAGACAGATTACAAAACGTCCCAATGTATTTATATTGGATATTCGCAATGAACAACAAGCCGGATTTAAGGAACTGGTCAATGGTTACAAGGTCGAGGAATTTAGAGCTGTTCCTGCTCTTAGAGGAAGACTTGCTTCTATCAACGGTGAGGCGATTGATCGAAGTAATATAGAAAAGGATGCAACCAAAAGGGATTGGAGAGCCTCGGCTCGAGTTAGGGAATATATGCTATCTTACCGTGATGAGCTATTTGACACAGAAACTGTTACATCCGGAAAATTTTGGAAACCAGGTGCAGAAAATGAAATCTCGGTAGAGAAAGATTTTTCCAAATATTTGGGGGCTGGTATTGGAGATGAATTGGAATTTAGAATGGAAGGCTTTCCAATGGATCGTATCAAAGGAAAAATAACTAACCTTCGATCCGTTAACTGGTCTGATATGAAGCCCAATTTTGTAGTGCTTTTCTCCGGTGGTGATTTGGAGAAATTACCTGGGTTTTATATTTCTTCTCTGTATATGGAATCTTCCCAGGATAGATTTCGACTTCAGAAAGAATTGGTGAAAAAATATCCCAATATAACATTCATAGATACGGAAAAAGCTGTGAAAAGTTTTGAAGGGATTGTAGACAAGGTAAGTTCCATTATCAATGTAATGAGTTCACTTTTGGTATTCGCCTCAGTCTTACTTTTGGTGTCGGTCTTGTATTCATCTTCTAGGGATCGACTCCGAGAATTGATATTCTTTCGAGTCGTGGGAGCTAGACAGCGTTTAATACAATCTATAGTTTTGCAGGAGGCAGCATTTCTTGCAATATTTTCCTTTTCTTCCAGCTTTATACTTGCCTTGATTTCTGATATAATACTCAATCGATTTGTCTTGGATCTGGAGTCTATCTATCCTTGGCAGAACATTGCAATAGTCTTTGTAGCAGTATTTATAGGTGTAAGTTTTGCTTACTATATAACAACCAGAAAGCTATTCGATCAACCGGTGAAAAAGTTAATGAAGCTTGTGTAGGTTGGTAATTCAATTCAATTCAATCTAATTGATAGAATATAGTGCTAATAGGACAAAAATACACAACTTCTATATTTTCTTTTAAATTCGATTGACATATGAATTAATATTGAATAATTAGTAATCAATTAAGCCACATACTTAAGTGTGTGGCTTAATTTTTATTAGCTACAAATTGTCCCTGGACTCCGAAATAAAAGAATCGGGGTCTTTGGGGATTGTACTGCAAGTCGAATTCCTCCAGCATGTTATCTACACCTGCAAAGATTTCTATGCTCTCTCCAACTTTTTTAAAAACTCTCATATTGATATTGGTATAAGAATTCACATCACGAAAGCCAAATACAGGTTCGTCGTTACATAAAGGAGTGTTTCTCTCATTGCATAGTTTTCTGATAGGAGCGGGAAGATTATCTCGAATGCTATTTTGTACATCTTGATTGCGGATAGCATTATAGGCTTGAGCCTGGATGCTACCGGGTTCCGGAGCACACCAAAGACCATCCAATTCACAGTAAAATGGTTGTTTACCAAAAGCAATGGCGAATATGGAAAATCCGGCTTTTGCCCCTTCATGGAAATAGCGTATGCTTGCATTCCAGCGATTCCGCATAACAGATTCGATGGGAAGTTTAGTGATTCTATCTTGAGAATCGGTATAGGTATATCCCAGACTTGCTGTCAATCTAGGAGTAATTTTGTAATTTATAGAAGTTTCCAAACCATTGGTGAGAGCCGATTCAAAATTAGAAGTCTGAAACACTTGCAATCCTTGTTGATTACGATTGGGTTGTAGCCTAAATCCGATGAGATTGTCAATGCTATTGTAGAAAAGATTCCAAGAAAACCAAAATCTTTTGTTGGGTTCCCATTCCCCACCTAGATTATAGCTTCGAGACAACTCCGGTCTAAGATCCGGATTTCCTGTTACAACATATCCTACTCCCGGATTGGGGAAATCATAATATAACTCTACAAAGTTGGGAGCTCTATATCCCAATCCTGCACTTGCTCGGAAGATATATTCCTTGGACGGATCCCATCTTACCGATACCTTGGGCATTGTTTGGTCTCCGAATTGACTATCGTTTTCGTATCGAATCCCGGTTACCAAGGAGATATTATCTTCATCCGATATCTTCCATTCGTCTTGGGCGAATACCGCATTCCTCTGTCTATAGGCGGAACCACTGTCGTCAGCAGGCGGGAGGTCAAATCTTTCATTGATGCACACACCGGGAAATTGTCTGGAACAATCCGCCTCGATTCTGGGTGATTTTATGTCTTCCATCAAAGATTCAGCTCCAATCGACAAGACGTGTCTCTTGAATTGAGAGAAATCAATTCTTGATCTTATTTCATAAACATTGGAAAGAAGAGATTCCCTTCGATTCAATTGATCGGAGTTTCTCTGGTCATAGGTAAACTCATCTTCGAAACGTGAATAGTTCATATTTAAACTGAGATGTGTCTTATCGTTTAGATCCGATTCCAATCCAACGGAACCCATGAAATCATGAGTTTGGTTTCTTCTGTCAAAAACTGCACGACTTGTAGAAGCGTCCACACCTTCTTGATCCAGGTAACGGTATACTCCATTCAAAATTAAGTCTGTATCATCTGTAAGAAAAAATGTAGTTTTATTGGTTACATTTAAGTCTTGAAATTTGTTCCCTGTTGTAGTCTCCGAAGGAGGTTGATAATTTGGATTTAATCTTCGCATAATAACAGCATCGAGTAACGAAAAATTCTGGGGAAATGGATTGTATCCATCCCTCTGTGATCGGAATCTATCGTTTCTCGGTCCTGGGCTTGCATCTGGACTTAGATCATATCCATCTCCTCTATGCCAACCAGCTGTAAATTGGGTTGAATAAAAGTCTTCTCTTATACCAACTGATCCGGAATTTCTAAACTCTCCACCTGTTCCATAATACAATCTTCGACCTGTTCCATACAATGAGCGAAAGTCCGCTTGGTAGTCGTTAGTAGGCTCTCTGGTTATAATGTTGATCACACCGGCAATTGCATCGCTTCCGTATAAAGCCGAAGATGCTCCTTTCACAATTTCGATTCGTTCAATATCTTCTACTTTAAATCTTGTGAGATCAATGGATCCATTGAATCTTCCGGTAACTCGCTGTCCATCCACCAATATTAGAACATTTTGTGCACTTAATCCTTGCAATCTAACAGATTCTCCTCGTTGACCCGGTTGAGGAGGCCGAACTTCAATCCCGGGAACATTACCTAAAGTTTCAGCTACAGTTCTAGCTCCCATGGCATCAATGTCTTCACGGTTGAGAACTTCTGTTTTTACAACGCTATCTTTGAGTAATTTTTTTCTTCTCGTACCTGTAACGATAATTTGGTTTTTATGATTGTTCCATTTCTCATTTTCATCTGAGATCACTTCTTTTTCCTCGGATAAAATAGGTACACTAATAACAAAAGCCATTAGGAAGATTACTTTGGATGAATACTTTCTAAAATGATACGGCATAAGTTTAAATTTTTAATAGAATAGATTAGAGCCTTGCCCAGAGAAATTTGGGATAGCCACTGGTTCCGGCGGAACTATAATATCCTCGCATTTGTAATTTGAACCGCGTTGATCCATCCGAACCGCGAATAATATAAACATTGTTTTTCGCTGTCAAAATAGTTTCGTTATAACTATACCATTCGAATAAAGCCGGGCTTGCCGGATCGTTCACATCGGCATTTCCACCTGTGTCAGATTGAGTCTGTATAGAATCCACTTGAAATGTGCAAGTACTCGCTGAACTAATTGAAGGAAAATCGGTTGATCCGGTATCACAAGCTCCTCCTTGTCCACTGCCACTTGCTCCACTATTGGTTCCGATGAGAAATCTACGAAATCGCATATCCCAAGATCCGGTTTCCGTTACTTGAACTCCACCTGCCTTGAGATCAACATATACCCAGAAGCGAGTAGAACTTGCATTTACGGTTGTTTCATTTCCACCGGTGACAGTTTCTGTTGTAACACGATCCAATGCCATATCTTGGCTGTTTCGATTTCTAGTAGGACTTTCATCCAATAAAAGCAGTACCAAAGCCGCGCTGTCATCACCCTCCGAGCTAGTAGCCGGAACACATTGTATCAAGGTGATGCTTACCAAAATTAGGAATAGATTTTTCATTTTATTTCTCCTTTAAAAAATTAGGGGGGAAGGGTACCAATCCACCCCCCTAGGAATAGAACACAATTTATCTTTTAAGGCCTAGTCTTTGATTGCGGTTTCGGAACGGACGATCGCTCTTGACTTTTTAATCGCAGAAGCGTTGCTAAATCTTATAAACGTTTTCTCATTAAGTGAAAGCCTAGCGGGA
>JAFIGA010000152.1 GCA_020831715.1 Leptospira sp.
AGCGGACTTTGTCCATTTGCCAAATTCTTCCGGCTTGTTGATATCGCTGGTTAGGGCTCCCCAATGCTTGAAGTTATTTCGATTGATCACACCTGCCGCGCCCAATTTCTTGCAGAATTCAATCTTGTCGTCAGAGCTAACAACTGCAATGGGGATTCCACCGGCGGCTTTCACAATTTGAATTGCCATAGCACCCAATCCACCGGCACCACCCCAGATAAGCACAACGTCCCCTTTTTGAACATCATTTGGCTTCCAATGGTGGAGCATTCTGTAAGCAGTCGCGCCAACTAACATATAAGCTGCGGCTTCTTCCCAGCTCAAATGCTTGGGTTTGGGTAGACATTGGTGATCTTGCACTTTACAGAATTGGGCAAAAGATCCCCAGTTGGTTTCATATCCCCAGATCAATTGAGAAGGGGCAAACATCGGATCTTTTCCGGCTTTCACCCATGGATCATTCTTATCCCAGATGCCACAGTGGAGAACAACTTCATCACCCACTTTTACATTGGTCACTTCGCTTCCTACTTTGTAAACAATGCCGGATGCATCTGATCCACCAATGTGGAATTTTTCAGGCTCACCTTTCTTGTTTCTGGCTCCAATCACATCAACAGGGTAGCCAAGAGCCGCCCATACGTTGTTGTAATTCACACCAGCCGCCATAACGGCAACCAAGACTTCATCAGGAGCTATATCAGGGACATCGATCTCTTCCGATTGGAAGGCTTTCGTCGGCTCACCATATCGTTCCGGACGAATCAGTTGAGCGTGCATTTTTTTCGGGACTACTCCGAGGGGTGGAAGTTCCCCAATCGGTACTATTTCAGGAATATTACTCATAAGGCAAAAAAAACAAGAGACAGAGCATTGGCTAGGATTTTTTATAAAATAAATACTATGACACAACGAAAAAAAGCGCTCATATTGTCCGGCGGTGGTGGTCGTGGAGCCTACCAAGCCGGAGTATTCAAATATTTGGAAGAACAGAATTTCGTTCCTGACATAATATGTGGAACCTCCGTTGGTGCCATCAACTCAGTAGCTATCGCTTCCGGTATGGATTCCGAACAATTAGTTCATCTTTGGGAGAAGATAAATAGTAAAGACATCTTCCAGCTTTCTATTTGGAGGACAATTTGGCGATTTATAACCAGGCAGTTTTCGCCATTTGCCGAAATTTCCCCTCTAAAGAGCATGTTAGAGGAAAAAATTGATCTCAAAAAACTTGCGCAATCACCCGTATCTGTTTATATAAGTGCAGTCAATATTATCAATGCCGAATTGAGATATTTTACTAACAAAGATATAACGATTTCGCATATACTTGCATCCTCAGCTATTCCATTGGTTTTTCCATGGCAATATATCAACGGTCTTCCTTATTGGGATGGCGGATTGATGGCGAATACACCCATCCAACCTGCAATTGAGCAGGGGGCTATGGATATCGTAGTAGTTCTCTTATCCCCGGTAGGTGCGCAAACTGATCTGGGAATTCCTCGGACTCGGAGGGAAGGCATTGAGAGAGTATTTGAACTTTCCTTAATCGGTTCCTATCAGATGGTGAATTCCTATTTAAAAAAAGAAAAAGAAAAAGTTTCTCAGATGAATGTGGTGGAAGAATTTCTTTATAATATCCACCATGATATAAAGAATCTAAGAATCACAACTATCAGTCCTTCCAGTCCTCTCGGAATGGGGTCTATTATGAATTTTTCACCCGGCCAGTCCAAGAAACTGATCCAAAGAGGTTATGAAGATGCTCGTAAAAAAGGGCTTTTCAAATAACCAAAGATAAGAAATATTGTAATTAAAATTGAACTAAAAAATAAAGGAAGATACTATGAAAAAAATTGTATTTTTAATTTCTATTCTCGGGCTTATTTTCTCCATGAATTGTGGTGGGGGAAATGTTTACAGTTCTGACCAGTGTGAAAAAACATTCAATGGTCTTTTTGAAAAAATGACTGCATCTGTTTCTGATGAAGAAAAAGGAAAAATTGCTGCTATGAAACCGGCTCTTATGGACAAATTAGTAAAAGACTGCATGGCTGGAAAATTCAATCTAGAGTGCATTGAAAAAGCAGATAACATTGCCGCAATGCAGACTTGCCTTAACTAATTTCTCCGTGCCTCCCTTTTCGCCGCCAGGTTGCCAGCTTGGAAGTGCAAAGAGTCGTCAAAAAGGGGGCACTCCGCACGGTGTTGTGGTATAGAAATTTTTTTGTTAGCATAGACGTAATCCTCTATAGTATATCAATTCTGAATGCTCAAAATAAATTCCCGTCACTGGAACGGTGAAAGGGAATTCCACCAGTTCGACCCACCCTCTTTTGTCGGGCTTGGACATCCAAAGCTTGATTGCAAGAGAGGGTGGGGTCTCACTGCGGGGTTTTATATATGAATCATTTTCCATTTTGCAACAATTCATTTGAGCTGAATCAATTGTTTAGATTCCTTTTTGTTACAATTCTTTAAAATGAAGTAATTGCAAAGTTCTCCACATTCTTCACCTCTCGAATTTGATTCAAATAATGCAATAAATCCAAGTAAACACCTTTGTTCAGCTGCTTCTCCTGTCTCCTCGTCATTTGGAAAGAAATTGCCAACGCAGGAAAATAAGGATATTATCATTAACAAAGTCATTATATTTTTTTTCATTGGAACATACCTCCTGACGAAATCCCTGTCAGTCCCTGTTTCACTTTAAATCTCGCAGGTCGTATAACGAATCTGCCTTTATTTATCGATATTTCTTCTGTTATACCTTTTCCAGCTGCATAGGCTAAGTGAATGGGCATAGATACCCGGGAAAACAAATAGTAACCCCCTAAGCCAACCAAAAATTCTTCCAAGTTTAATTTGCCCTTTATCAGCCCATCACCAAATCTTTGAATGTATCTAGCATCGGCTTCAACTATTTTCCATGAATTTTTGGAGCTTGTGAAGCTTCCTGCACTGTTAGGGCTTTCATCATCATGCTTTTGAGCAACAGCATCCATATATCCTTTTGCAGGTGGTCTGAGTAAAGGGAGAATGAAAAAGAAGATAACTGCGTGTTCAAGAGGGATGTCAAGAATTATTGAAATAACAGCTAATTCGCGCATCTTATCTACTTTAGTGCTACTATTCCAACTAAAGAAACCATCAAAAGTATCTTTGTTACCGCTACCAGTGTAGTTATGACCTTTCCAAAATGGACCATCAAATTGCTTTCCTTTTCCTAATGTTTTTATATGCACAAAGTATATGTATAGTCTTATCAAACTATCATGAACTTCTCCTGGATTCTGTCCTCCTATGATTTGTGACAGCATAAAGTATTCCATGATTTTTTGTGTTGTTGACTTACTTCTACTTTGTCCCGATTCATCTGTAAAATTAGTAGGTGACCCATTTGTATACATAGACCGATTCATACCTTGACTACTTTCCGGGTGAACTTCTTCATCTGATTGAATAAATCTTGCCAACCCTGGATCATAGTATCTCGCCTTATAATACAACAACCCTGATTCCTTATCTTCCTCTTGTCCTGTATACTTGTACTTCGATATATCTGGACCACTAGAATCAGTACGATTCAATTCTCCATATGGCTTATACTGAATATCCGACTTCCCACCAAACTCACCACCGGCAACAAGTGCACCTCTTCCATTCGTGAGAAAGCTAACCGATCCCAAGTGATCACTGTGGACAAAATACATCCCGGTCACAGGTACGGTGAAGGGAATACCACCTCCACCACCAGATACCGCCATCCCATCGTCACTCACAGATGGTGTATTGGAATTAATACCACCCGCTAGAAGCAACCAGGGTGCATCACCTTGCCCGCTGCCGGTTGTGAATATCCCAAACCAGATGTAAAGGTGAACAGAATCGACGTTAGTAGCAATGGAGATGCAAACCTATACACATTCCCAAAACCTCCAGTCACTTGACTATATACCAACCAATACAATAGTCCGAGAACTATTCCCCATCCCACGATCATCCGTAGATTCTTATACTTAGGATGATACAACCCATCTACTACATACTTATTCAAATAAAACTTAGACGTATTCTTTAAGTAAGTTTTGCAATCTACTGACTTATCTTTACAAAAAGGCAACACCTTCCCCAGAAAAGAACCGACCGCCAAACTATCAATCAATCCTTCTTTCTTCCCCTCTGTGAACTCTGCGCCTCTGCGAGAGGATTTTTCTTCCGATATCAACAAACTCGAATCTTCCCGTGTAATCTGGGCAAGCAAATCATCCTTTATCCCCCGGATATAAACAGTATGTGCCATTTTAATCTCCTTAAGCGGACAATTTTATAACCTATTAACTTTTACATTAATATCGTAAAACGACCATAAAAACCGATCGTTCATTTTGTCAAGCATTAATATATGGCAATTTTAGGAAATAAATTGAAAAAGATTTATTGAATGTTATGTAAACATTGACGCAGAGTCTCTAAGTTCACTGAGTAAATCGGTTTACAAAATACCATTTTCCTTGAGTTGCGATTCGGACAATCCGGTGATTTCTAAAATCAACGACAAATCAAGACCTTTCTCCTTCATCATCCGAGCATCATCGATTGCTTTTTCTAGTTTTCCTTTGACGATGCCTTTCTCGAATTGAGCCGCCATGTCGTATTGGTAATCTCTATCATTTCGGAGTTTCTCTTCAACTTGTCTCCGTTTTTCTTCGTCAGCGGAGTATGCCTCTAAAATATGGAATGCGTTCTTCATATCCGGTTCTTTTTCAATGAGTGCTGTCATTTCTTCATCCTTAATGCTTAGGGTTGCATTACTAGCGGTAGGTGGCCAGTTTGGTCTTCCAAAACCGCTGCGGAGGCAACCACTTCGAAGCAGTTAAAGAATATAATCTTTATTTCATTTGTCAATTCGATTTCGGATCTTCCCTAAATACTAACTTGAATACCAAATCATTTTTTAGTGGAACTAGATTTAAGCTTGGGCTATTTTTCATCTTTTTCCTCCCTATAAGGGTATGTATATAAATTGGCACTTTGAACAAATTTTTTGAAGAAAACCGAGATTGTTTGAAAAAAATTAGATCGCGGATGAAGAAGGGGAAATCGAACAAAGGTGCACCCGGAGTCGATGGGATCACATCTCGCAGTTTTTTTGTGGTTTTGGTTTTAAAAATTGACTTGACGGAATAAAGAATAAATGCAATACTAAAAGACTAAGGATTCAAGATAATGGAACAATTTATTACAATATCACCTGATGTTCAAAGTGGGACTCCCGTTTTTTTTAATACACGTGTGCCGATTAAGAATTTTTTCGATTATCTTTCGGACGGTTTTACGATTGATGATTTTTTAGATGACTTTCCATCTGTAACCCGTGAGCAAACATTGAAAATTTTAGATTTAGTATGCAGTATGGTAACATTTCAATATTCAGGTAATATGAATGAAAAAAGTGCTGCTTGATGAAAGCCTGCCCCGTAAATTAAAAGCGTATCTGACAGATATATGCGAACCTTTGACCGTCTCAGAAATGGGTTGGAAAGCCAAGACCAACGGCGAGCTTCTAAGTCTGGCAGTAGAATCTAGTTTTGAATTCTTTCTTATCGTTGATAAAAATCTGGCTCACCAGCAGAATCTATCAAATTATAAAATCAAAGTGGTACTGCTTGATTCTTACAGAAATACAATTGAAGTGCTGAGTCCCTTTATTCTGGAATTTAAAAAATTAATAATTGAAGAAAGAATAACAGAAGCCTACACAGTGATAAAATTATCGCAATCTCAAAATCCAATATAGATCGCGGATGAACCCAGCACCATTTAGCGAAGCTAAGCTGAGCGTTACAAATGGTGCTGGGTGGAGAAGGGAAAAACACGGATAAGATAAGAAGAATTAACAAGATGTCCTCTGCCGTTTTGAAGTCAGAAGTTAACAAGATGTTTGCTCGCGTGCAAAGCTCGCAATCAGCAGGTTCACGGGTGTAAAATTAGAAAGGTTAATGTTTTGATTAAAGCTAATTTATTTTTCCCCAGCCAAAAGTAAATTTTCTATATCACAAAAACCATAAGGAGGGAACTCTCTGTGGCGACTCTTTGCACTTCCAAGCAGGCAACCTGGCGACACAGAGAGTCACCGATCTTTTATTTCACCTTGACAGCCCTCTTAGTCTTACAAACTCTATCACTAGCATGAATATCTGGCATCCTATGAGCATACAAGGGAATTCTTCTCCCATAAAAATTCGCAGAGCAGAGGGCGATTTTTTATATAGAGAAAACGGGGAAGCAATCATCGATGCCATCTCGTCTTGGTGGACTGTCATTCATGGGCACAGGCATCCTGCCATCATGGAGGCGATTCGTAAGCAAACCGAACGTCTGGATCATGTTATATTTGCCGGTTTTACCCACGAACCTGCCGAAGAATTGGCACAACTTATTTTGGACTCGATGAATGCAGATCTCGACTCTGGGCATTTTTCCAAAGTGTTCTTTTCCGATAATGGCTCCAATGCAGTGGAGATTGCCGTAAAGATAGCACACCAATTTTATAAAAATCGTGGAACGATCCGGGATAAAAAGAAGTCTATTTTTGTTAGATTTTCTCTCTCTTATCATGGAGATTCCATTGGAGCAATGTCAGTGGGTGGTGAATCAGTCTTCACTCGGATTTTTCGAGAGTTATCTTTTCCCACTAAGGAATTCCCATCCCCCAATTGCATTCGTTGTCCCTGGGGCAAAATCCCCGATACTTGTAGCACGGAATGTTTGGATGATTTTCGAAGTTTTTCTACAGATCATGAAGAGGAAATAACAGCTGTCTTGGTGGAACCTCTTGTGAGTGGTGCCAACGGGATGGTATTTCATTCCGAGAAATTTCTCCAAGAGCTCAGGCGCATCACAAAAGAGAAAAATATCTTTCTTATCTTGGATGAGGTATTTACCGGTTTGTATAGAACGGGAGAATGGTATGCATTTGCCAAGGCGAGAATTCAACCCGATATAGTATGTTTGGCGAAAGGACTTACAGGAGGAACACTTCCCTTGGCGGTTACGGTTGTTACCGAAGAGATCTACCGCGAATTCGACACAGCAGATCCTCTCAAGGCATTCTATCATGGTCACACTATGACAGGTAATCCTTTGGCTTGTTCGGCGGCTGTCGCTTCTCTGGGTATTTTAAAAGAACAGGGAAGAGATCTTATCGGAAAATTGGAAGAGAATTTGCGGAGCAGGGGAGAGATGTTGGCAAGTGCGCTGCCCAATCTCGTTCGAGACATGCGGGTGCTAGGGGGAATACTTGCCTTCGAAGTGGAACAAGATTTGGGACCGGATGAATATCTAAATCCCTTGGGTAGAAGAATTCGAGAAGCTTGTTTGGAAAGGGGAGTTTTGATTCGACCTCTGGGAAATACGGTCTACTTGACTCCGTCCTATCATATTGGACAGGATTCTTTGGATCAAATTTTTTCTGTTTTGAGAGATGTCTTGGAATAAATTTGCTCGCAAATTTGACAGAAAAGTAATTTACCAAGAATGAGGGAGGCTTAGGTTGGAAGAATGATCGATCGACATGTTGCATTGGATATCTTGGAAGGAAGAATTTCCCTTCCTGAAGTGATTCAGATGGCTAGTAAGCCTAGATTTGAAAACTTTGGTAAAAAAGTAAGAATTCATATATTGGATAATATCAAGAATGGCTATTGCCCGGAAGACTGTGGCTATTGTGCCCAGAGAAAAAACGGAGAATCCGGAATTCAAGAATATTCGCTTAAGAGCGAAGATGAGATTTTGGAAGATGCGAAGCAGGCGAAGGCAAATGGTGCCTACAGATTCTGTATGGTAAGCTCCGGAACCGGTCCCGGTGACAAAACAATTGCAAAACTCTCCGGAACCATTCGTAGAATCACTGATGAATTGGGCATGAAAGTCTGCCTTTCTGCCGGTATTTTAGATCAAGCTAAGGCAAATACTTTGAAAGAGGCAGGGTTGGATCGATACAACCACAATTTGAATACCTCCGATTCCTACTATAAAGACATTTGCACAACTCATACATTCCAAGATCGTGTAGAAACTCTGCAATTAGCTTCTAATGCGGGTATTGGTCTCTGCAGTGGTGTTATCGTAGGCATGGGCGAGTCCATGGATGATATAATCGCTGTTGCTATGGAGTTACGAAGATTGCGAGTTGCTTCTATTCCTGTTAATTTTTTCATTCCTGTTAAAGGTCATGCTATTCAGAATCCTAGCGTACTTTCTCCGGAAATTTGTTTACGAATCCTTGCTGTATTCCGTCTAATAAATCCTGATGCAGAAATAAGAATGGCGGCTGGAAGAGAAGGGCATTTGAAAACCATGCAGTCTACAGGATTATTCATTGCGAATTCCTTGTTTGCCGCAGGTTATTTGAACGTGGAAGGAAGTGATGCAAAGGCGACTTTAGGTATGATTCGAGATGCGGGAATGGAACCGGAATTCTCTGATGGGATGCCTGAGTCTTGGAAAGAAGCTTTGGAGAGCTTGGACGAGGGTTTGTATGCGGAGAAAAACTTCCCCGATTTATACAAATTCAAGAAGTCTCCTGTGCCAATATAGATTGAAAGCATACCAGGTTTCGAAAACCTGGTCTAATTAAGAGGTAGTTCTAGATGAAATACAAGATTGAGACAACTAAGCTGAAGAACGGATATATTGAAGCGAAGCTTATAGAAACCACTACCAATAATCCGATTGAGTTTAGAATCTGTGATTCGGAAGAATATGCACAGTCCCAGATTAAGGATTGGCAGAAACGATTCCGAATGAATGAACCTTCGGAATATGAGCAATAGAAAATTTTCAATATACCTTTCGATTATATTTTCTTTCCTTTTATTACAATACAATTGTAGATCCTTAAATCCTTTCGCTAAAGATTACAATAACTATCATAGCTCTCGCTTCGAGTGTTATGATAGCGAAGGTTGGCGCGATTCAGATAAGTTTAAAAGGTATTTGAACCTTTGGACTGCTATGCGATATCAATATGGACAGGAAAATAGCAAGGTTCGCAATGCCAAGACTGTCATAACCGGTAATAGTCTTGTTCATCTTTTTACTCCGGAACTCATGGAGCAGGAACTCCCAAGTCGTAACGTTATCAATCGCGGTATCGGTGGTGATATGACAGAGACTTTGCTCCTTCGATTGGATGACGATGTTCTATCTTTGAATCCTTCTACGGTTGTGATTGAAATTGGCGGTAACGATCTCATCCAGGGAAAGTGTCTTTCTCGTATTCAAAATAATGTTCACAGTATCGTTTCCAAAATTCGAAGTAGATTGCCCAGGGCGAGAATCATTTTCATTTCTGTGCCACCCACCGATGTAAAAAATCTCAATGCAATTGTGCCTGTTTACAACCAGTTCCTTGCCACACTCCCCAATCAATACCCTAACTTAATCTATGTGGATACATGGAATGATATGCGGGATGAAAATCTACCTACCATTCGCAGAGATATGCTCAGGGAAGGTCGAGACAAGATTCACTTTAACGAAAAAGGATACTCTGTTTGGGGCAAAATGCTTCGCCCCTTATTATAAAAAGTTATGCCTGTTATTCTAGTTTTTGGCAATATTGAAAATCTGCAATCTCATAGGGAAGATATTTTAGACGAACTGTTGCAGTTTTTTCCCGGCAACATTTCTCTCATGGAAACCCGAAGAGGTGATCTTGCCGGAATGTATTGGCATCTTCCCAAGGACTATTTGGATTTATCTATAGATGAAATTCGATCCCGCTTGATTCCTCTGCGCAATCATTTATCAGGATGGAAACTGGACGTTTTGTATCTCACCCATTTACTGGACGAACAACCATCGCTTTTTGTATTCGATATGGATTCCACCATCATCAAAGAAGAAGTCATAGATGAACTCGCCAGAAAAAATGGGCTCTATGAAGAGGTTGCTCGCGTAACAAAGGAGGCAATGGAAGGTGGATTGGGATTTGAAGAGGCACTGCGTAAACGCGTGGTTCATCTCCAAGGTTTGCCCGAGTCCAGCTTTTCTGATTTATACAAAGAATTACATCCCAATGAGGGTGTTCCGGTTCTACTAAAAGATCTAAGGAATGAGTTTTCTGCAAAGCGTGCCATCCTAAGCGGGGGATTCACTCCTATTCTGGAAATGTTTTCGAAAGATCATGAGTTGGATTACTTCGAGGCAAATGTTTTGGAACTCCGAGATGGCAAGCTAACCGGTGGACTGGATGGAAGAATTGTCGGAAAGGAAAGAAAGCAAGAGGCTTTAACCGAGCTTCGGGAAAAATGGAAGATTGATCCCACACAAGTTGTTGCTGTGGGAGATGGAGCTAATGACTATTTGATGCTAAGCGAAGCAGGGATTGGAATTGGCTTTCATGCCAAAGATGGTTTGAAAGATCAGATTCTCAATTGGGTGGATCATACACCCATGGATGCTCTTTTATTGCTCTTTACTCCATCTCTGTAGTTCTTCCAATATCTGCAGAGCTTCGATGGGAGTTGTTTTTTCCACTTGGAGTGTCATCAATTTCTTTCGTATTCTTTCCAAAGCAAGGCTGGCTCTGTCCGGTCCACCCTGGAATCCGGGGAATAGGCTAGGCTCTTCGGTTCGAATTCGAATTTCTTTTTTCTTGGATTCCAATCCTTCCAGTATTTCTTCGGAACGGCGAATGATCTTTTGGGGAACGCCTGCGAGTTTTGCCACGTAGATTCCGAAGGACTTCTTCACCTTACCGCGTTTTACTTTCTTGAGAAATAAGACTTCTCCTTCTTTCTCATAGGTATCCATGTAGAGATTAAAGATTCCATTTCCTCTTTCCAAATCTGTGAGCTCATGGTAGTGCGTGGCAAATATTGTCTTGGTTCGAATATCTCTCTCCGACAGGTATTCCAGGATTGCCCAAGCAAGGCTGAGTCCATCATAGGTGGAAGTTCCTCTTCCCACTTCATCGAAAAGAATTAAGCTAGCATCGGTCATATGGTTGAGAATATGGGCGGTCTCTTTCATCTCCACAAAGAATGTGGACTCTCCTGCTGTTAGGTTGTCTCCCGATCCGATTCTTGTAAATATTCGATCCACTATGGGAAGCTTCGCCTCCTTAGCCGGAAGAAAGGAACCCATCTGAAATAATATCTGGTTGAGTGCAACCTGTCTCATGAATGTTGACTTACCCGCCATATTGGGACCGGTGAGAACAGCAATGGATTCATCTCTGTTGTCTAGGTGAATGGAGTTGGGAACGAAGCTGTCTCCAATGGGAAGGAATTTTTCCACCACGGGGTGGCGGCAATCTTTTAGAATTAAATCCCTTGTAGTGGAGATAGACGGCTCCTTCCACTGATAGGTGTCTTTTGCCATGGTGAGAGCATACAAAAAGTCCAGGTTACCAATGAAGCCGGAGAGAGCCCTCAATTGATTCTCCAATTTCAATACCTCTTGGATTAAAAAATCAAATTCCCTTCTTTCAATTCGATCGATGATATCGTCTGCTTCCAAGATGGTTCGTTCAATATCTTCCAATTCCGGTGTTGTAAATCTTTCCGAGGTAACGAGAGTTTGTTTCTTGAGATAATGATCCGGTATGGTTTTGGCTTGGTTCCTGGATATTTCTATATAGTAGCCGAGTATTTTATTGAAGCGAATCTTTAGGCTGGACATACCGGTGGCTTGTTTCTCTTTCTCTTCGAGGGCAAGTATCCAGTCTTTACCTTTGTCCTTTGCCTCTCTGGATTTATCCAATTCAGGATCGAAGCCCGGTTTTAGAAAGGGAGCGTTGCCCAGTATCACGGGTAGATCGTCCGCTACAATTCTTTCTTCAATGCGCAAGGGTAGATCTGCTAGATTCTGTAAGATGGAGGCGAGAGTGTCGGGGAAGCTTTTTGCCCCTTCTTCTTGGAGGCATCTATGGAGATTGGTGCAGGATTGCAGAGTCTTTAGAATTCCGGAGAAGTCTCTGGGATAAGCCTTACCTCCCCGGAATCGACTGAGGATTCTTTCAATGTCGGTTACACCATCCAATTCTTCGCGGATTTGGTTTTGGAGTTTTTTCTTGCTGAGATCCTTGATTCCTTCCATTCGAGATAATAGAAGTTTGGTGGATCTGGTAGGGAAGAGTATGTTCTTTCTTAGGCTTCTCTTGCCCACAGAAGTTCGGCAAAAGTTCAATACTCCGAAGAGTGTATGGTCTTTATTTTTATCATTTTCGACCAATTCCAAATTCACAACGGATTCTTCGTCGAGTAGAAGGTATTCTTCTTCATTGACAATCTCAGGGGATTTGAAAGAGAAAGTATTCTCTCGGTAGTTGTATTTTAAATAGCAGTCGAGAATATGTTCCAATACAGCATACTCTTGGTTCGAATTGCTTTCTTTAATTTTAATCGCTCTTTCGCCTTTGTCTGCTAGTTGGATGATGTCTCCTTCTTGGAGAGTGGTAATGAGCGGTCTATAGGGAAGGGAGCCTTCCGGGAAATGATGATCCCACTTTTCTTTTTGTTCGAGGGGAATGACAATTTCTTTGGGAGAGAATTTGGAAAGATTTGCCCTTAGACCTTCCCAATCCCCCTTCTCGAAAGAAAAGTACAAAAGATCCGAAGTGGATACATCTGCTAATCCTAAAAAAATCTTGAGATCACTTAGAACGAGGATTCCCAGATAATTATTTTTGTATCCACTGAGTAGGTTTTCTTCAATGACTGTGCCGGGGCTAATCACTCGAACGACCTCGCGATTCATGATTTTTGCCTTGGGATCGTCTGACTTTGTTTGTTCACAGATGACTATTTTCTTGCCGGCTGTGAGAAGTCTTGATACATAGGATTCCGTTGAATGGAAGGGAATTCCCGCCATGGGAATTGAATTCTGTCTCTTGGTTAGGGCAATGTCCAGAATTTCTGCGGCAACCTTGGCATCATCCAAGAACATTTCGTAGAAGTCTCCCATACGGAAGAATAGAATTGCCTCAGGGAATCGGGATTTTATCTCCAGATACTGCCGCATAACAGGAGTATCTAGATCATTTTTGATTTTATCTTTTGGCATTGCGGATGAATTCTCGAATTTTTTCTCTGGATTGGTTCCCGGTAGAGTCCTCAATTCCCGAAGCTACATCCAAGCCCCAAGGATTCAACTCAGAAACCCCTCTCTCCACATTTTCAGGATTTAGTCCCCCTGCAAGTAAATACTTTCGTTTCAGACCTTTGATGCGACCCCAAGGAAAGCTCTCTCCTGTTCCACCGCCCTTATCCGAAGAGGGTGTATCAATTATGGGAATCTCCTCTTCAGGAAATGGCAGAGAAGAATCCTGCAATTCTTGTGATGCCGAATAGGCAGGGAGTAGAGAAAAATTTTCTTGAAATAAATCCCAACTATCCTTCATGATAGGATCATCATAGATGAGTTGCACCAGATCCGGTTGGATTTTTTCGGTTAGAGCGAGTGCTTCTGACACGTCGTTTTTAAAAAATAACAGAACAATTTTAGTGTCTTTGCTGTAGGTGTCATTTGCCTTACGAATTGTATCGGCAAGGAGGACAGCTTGTTCCGGTGAAACTTTTCTTTTACTAACGGGCGATAAATTGATTCCCAGGTAGTCGGCAGATTCAGCAACAGAAAACACAGCAATCTCCGGATCTCGGAGTCCGCAGAGCTTGATTTTGGGAATTCGTTTCACTTTAGTTTCTGAATCTTCCAATAGGTTTTTTTCTGATGGATATTGATTCGTTAATCTAGCGGACGAATCCGTCACTTCACTGATCGATCGATCCTTTAGATTAACGCCGGAGATTTTTTTTTGTAAGGATTCTTTCATCAAATAGAGAAGTCTTTTGGACGCAAGTTCCGGTTTGAGTCCGGCGGGACGAATATTGGATATGCAATTTCTGGAGTCATCGGTAAGCCCCAATCTGGGGGAGTATGTGAGATAGGCTCCCAGACTATCAGGTGATGAAAGCCCCGGTCTCTCGCCCACCAGTAGAATTCCCAGTTCCGATTCCAGGATAGAACCAATTGAATCTGTGATTGCAACTCTGCCTCGTTCGACGAATAGAATAGCCAAATCTTCCGGGCTTGTCAAAATACTTTCATCGAATAGGTTCTTATAAAAAATTTCCAAAAAAGGAAGCGTGTGGTTCTTAATGGCTAGAGAAGATAGCCCATTTGTAATCGCTAGGAAGGTTTTCTTTTTACCAATGAGTTTCAATTGTTCCACGGATTCTTCGGATAGCAATCTGCCCAGATCCGGTCTTTTTAGATAGATGTCCAGATTGCTTGCTTGCGACTTTAAAGATAGCACTTCCACTCCCAGTTTGTCGCGGAGGGAATGGAGAAACTCAATTGAGTCCAGTTCGTAATGGAGTGCGTCCTTAGCCCCGGCATGGGCAAGTTGGAAAGCCAGCAGTTCTCTTGTGGGAAGGGAACTGCCTGAACGACCCAGTCCAATTCTTGCATCGGTGAATTCTTTTAGATTGCGCCAAGGATCCTTGGGGGTAGAGTTCATTTCGTCCTCCCATTTGCACCGGTCGATGAGGCGAGGAATAGGCCTTTTTTGGGTGGAAGTAGAACTTGGTCTTTGGTATAGATGCCCATTGTATCCAACCATTCTTCGAATTCAGGTGCCGGTCTCCTGTTCAAAACCTTTCTCAGATAGAGTGCATCGTGAAAGGATGTGCTCTGGTAGTTTAACATAATATCATCGGCACCGGGAATTCCCATGATGAAATTGCAACCTGCCGCTCCCAAAAGAGTCAATAGATTATCCATATCATCTTGATCGGCATCGGCATGATTGGTATAGCAGACGTCACAGCCCATGGGAAGTCCCAATAGCTTTCCACAGAAATGGTCTTCCAATCCTGCTCGAATGATTTGCTTTCCATTGTAGAGATATTCCGGTCCGATAAAACCCACCACTGTGTTCACCAAAAGCGGGCTGAATTCTCTTGCCACTGCATAGGCTCGTACTTCACAGGTTTGTTGGTCGATTCCGTGGTGGGCATTTGCCGAGAGAGAAGAGCCTTGCCCGGTTTCGAAATACATTACATTTTGTCCAATGCTTCCTCTCTTTAAGGAAACTGCCGCATCATGTGCTTCTCTGAGTAAATTTAAATTGATCCCGAAGGATTGGTTTGTTTTTTCCGTTCCACCGATGGATTGAAAAACCAAATCCACAGGATCACCCAGACGAATTGCTTCCAAGGTATTGGTAACATGAGTGAGAATACAAGTCTGGGTTGGGATAGCATATTCATTTCGGAAGTCGTCCAGAAGTTTTAAAAGTTCACGAACATTGGCAAGGTTGTCTGTTGCCGGATTGATTCCGATCACAGCATCCCCACTGCCATAATAAAGTCCATCAATAGTGGATGCAAGGATGCCTTTTAGATCGTCAGTGGGGTGGTTAGGTTGTAATCTGGTGGAGAATCTTCCTTTTAATCCTATGGTATTTCTGAAACGGGTGACCACTTCAATCTTGGAAGCAACCAAGATCAAGTCTTGGTTTCTCATAATCTTGGAAACTGCTGATGCCATCTCCGGTGTGATTGCCATGTGGAGTCTGCGGATGGTCTCGGAGTCGGTATCATAACTGAGGAGAAAATCACGAAAACCTCCCACTGTTAGATGAGAAATTTCCCTGAAAGCTTCTCTGTCCCAACTATCCAGGATCAACCGGGTTACTTCATCTGCATCGTAGTCTATGAGAAGATTTTCCGTGAAGTCTTTTAGATACACATCACTTAGAGCAATTTGTGCGGCAACTCGTTCTTCGGAAGAGTCCGCGGCAATGCCTGCAAGTTGATCTCCCGAACGCTCAGGGCTTGCCTTCGCCATAAGAGTTTTAAGATCAGAAAACTGATAGCTGGTATGACCGAGAATGGTTCTATACATACCATTCCACGATGGGATTCCTAAACTTTACTGTCTAGAAGAATTGCTTTGGATCCGAAGTGTAAAAATTTCAAAAATTGATCTTCGATTTTTACGATTTCTGACTTGGGAATATCTTTACGAATCATTTCGACAAATATATTAAAAAAGAAAGAGACCAGATTTCTCACAAAAAATTCGTTGGTTTCTATTTCAATTCCATGATTTTTTTTAAAATATTCCAATTGGCGTAGATTTATCTGAGTGATTTGATCTGTCAATTCATCCAAGTATCTTTCATATTTGGAACTGGTTGTTTTGCAGATAAGAAGTTGAAAAAGCAATCTATGTTCATCCACAAAATCCAAAGCTACATTGAACCTAGCTCTAAGAGTTTCATAACTAAATTGCAGCCTTCTCTCGATATAATCATCATCGGATACTAGAGATATTCCTTTCTCTACACCATCCAATGCTGGTTTCAATATAGTTTCTAAAATCTCTTCTTTGCTCTTAAAATAGTTATAAATATTGCTGGTAGAGATTCCTGCATTTTTGGCAATTCTTCGCATAGAAGCTTTCTCATAACCGGCTTTTGCAAATTCTTTTCTTGCACTTCCAATAATATTTATGCGATTGGGCTCTTTCGGTGTTTGCATATTTGAGTAAAGAACAGTGTTCTTGTATTACTATGAAAATCTATATCGAATTCGAGGCAATATTTTTCTTAATCAAAAGGAAAAAGCTTGAACTTTTGTAATAAATTTGAATCATTATTGAATATGGGTAATTTATATATCAATTTAACTTCTTTAGCTTTGGTTTTATTCGTCAATTTTTCACTTCTCTCTCAAGCCAGATTGAATGATTTCAAATTTCAATCTCCCAATATTATTGATATGCAAGCCGGTGGAACGGAAGAATTTCAAGTTTCTATACAGATACCAAAAGAAAATCATATCTATGTTGATCATGTTAATAGCTTAAGTTTTAATATACTCACATCGTTTGATGTAGATGAGAAAAGTGGTTTTCTACTGGAGTATAAATCCAAGCCAAAATCAGTTAAGAAGGGGAATGATATGATCCTTGCCGGTCAGGGAAGAGGCAAGGACGCGGGAGTATATTCACTTCTAATATCGGAGACTCAAGGAAGAAAAAAGTCCCCCAAGTTACACAATGTAACTGTAAATATTAAAACTCAGGTATGTGATACCAAAAAAGATGAATGCTTCGCTCCGCAAAATTTCAAAAAAACACTTAGAGTTCGTATCAACCAAGATCGAGTGACCAAATCCAGTAGAGCGCTTAGTGCCGATAATGTAAATTGGTTTACGGATGAAGCAAAGGCTCGAGAAGCCGCTAGAGCTAGAGGGCAGAATGTTCTAGTTTTATTCACTGCATCCTGGTGTGGTCCATGTGTAAGGTTCAGTCAAAATGTTTTTGCTCAGAGGGAAGCATCTGATTACTTGAATAGAAACTTTGTTGCATTGAAGTTTGAACATGGAGTCGCAGACCAATCAGTTTTTAACAAATTCAATATACGTTCTTATCCTACAGTTTATGTTGCCGATGCGAATATGAAAGAGTTATCCAGAAGTATATCCAGACATGAGGCAACAGCTTTTGTCAATTCGATCAGTCGATACGGACATCCTTATTCCGGTGGCAGTGTTACAACAACTACAGTAAGTAATACTTCATCAACCTCGACTGGGTCAAATGAGAATACATCCTCCGGAACGAATACAAGTTCTACTACTTCAACAACCACTCCCACTCCGGTGCAAGTTAGTAATCCTGTCACGGTTGCCAATAGCCCGGTTATCAGTTGGAATTTTTCTATAACAGAGAAAAGTCAGAGAGGCAATTTAGTTCTTCTAACTGATGGAAGTTGGGAATTCCGAATACACAACAGCACTCAATATAAATTTCAAGAAAATCGTAGAGATGAACATTATATTATCATGCTCAATACGAATTCCAGTGAATGGCTAGCAGTTCCAATTCAAGGGAAGGGGGGTGTATTGGTTTATCGTAATGATGCATGGGCAGATTATGGTAGGGTTGATTAAAATATAATATAATATAATATAATATAATATAATATT
>JAFIGA010000077.1 GCA_020831715.1 Leptospira sp.
AATCTCTACTCTTTTTCATTTTTCTCCAATCGGTAATTCTTTCAATACGATTTTCCAGTGCTCTGCATGAGAACGAAATTCTTTCTTCCAAGTTAAAGAATATTAATGAGAATCTTGAGATAAAAATTCAAGAAAGAACAATACAATACAAAGAAGAGAAAGAGAAGGCAGAGGAAGCAAATAGATGGAAGTCGATTCTCGGTATGCTTTCCAAAAAAAGAAAGCTAAAGAAATTCCTACTTTATGATAAGACTTATTTATACAGGATCATACGTCATTTTGCTACCAGCTTCCACTGGCACCGCCCCCTCCGGATCTACCTCCTCCCCAACTCGAACCGGAGGATCTCGAAGATGAACCGGAATAACTTATTCCACCCGAACGACTTGAAGAACTGGATTTTTCTACTTCTCTAACTAATTTGGGAGTGGAAACTACTCTCTTGGTTGAATTGTCACAATATAAGCATTCGTCGATATATTGATCTGATCCTCCTGAAGTATAAGTAGGTGAAATAATTGTATGGCCAAATTTTGATTTTACTGAATAATGATTGCAAGCAGGACAGAGATGTTTTTCTGCGGTAGAACTTCTAGTTGTTATTTTTTCACTGTGTTTGCAGGTAGAACATCTCCACACTAAAGTTGTTGCACTTCCCACTTTATGTTCAATAGCTTCTAGTTTATCCATGAATTGATGGGATTGTTGATTGGGAAGAATCTCATAAGTATGTTTGCCACATGCCGGACAGTCTTTTTTGGAATCAACTAACTTTCTTCTATGAGACAAATAGATAAATCCGATTGCAATCATCATTGGTAAAAAGAAAATAAATCCGTATTTAACCCATGGTTTTTTCCAAAATTTTTGCATTTCGGCGAGACGTTTATCTATTTTCATTTCTTTTTTGGAAATTTTGGCAAATGTCTCCATTGCGTCTGATATAAAGAATAATGATACGAATCCATAGGCAAATCCAACTATAATAAGAATCATTAAAATATTTTCATTCTCCCAGAATTGATCTTCTTCTATTTGATTTACAGTGGAATCCCCCCAATCATTGTATTGGGCAATATTTGTATTATCAAGGGAACCATCTTCTCGTATGATGGTAGCTATTGTTTGAAAACTTTCAATCAATCCTTCTCCCTGATTTCCATCTTTTAGTTTAGGAACTAGAATATTTTCACCAATCCTTTTCAATATCACATCGGGTAGAGTGCCTTCGAGTCCGTAACCTGTTTCAAATACCCATTTTCTCTGGTCTTGGACAAGAAGGAATAGCAATCCATCATCAATTCCTTTTCTTCCAATTCCCCAATGCTGGAAAAGGTCATGGGCAAATGTTTTTGGGTCGTTCTCACCAATGGAATCCAAAATAACAATAGCGATCTGAGCTCCTTTCTCTTTTTCTATTTCATCCAATATTGTTTGGAGTTGAGTTTTTTCTTCATTTGAAATAAACGATGTCTCATCAAAAATGCTATGCCATTCTGATCCGACGGATTTTGGGTTGGGGATACTAATAGGAGATCTGTCCTCGGAAAACAAATCTTGGTATGTTCCAAAAAATAGGATACCCACCATCAGGATCGATCGAAATAAGCGGCTAGTGAATAACTTCTGGTTCATCGTATTGTAAATATAGAAATCTATATAACTCCTGAATATACATCTGAAGCTTCCATATATATAAATTTTTGTCAAGATAATTAAATAATGATTTTAAACTAAGAGGCTTAGGAGATTTTTTACCATTATGAAGTCTTTTATATTTTCAATGGTCATTTGTTTTTTCTATTTTTCATCTGGATTATTTGCTCATCCTATTGCTTTTAGGGGAACAATTTTTCATTTTGCTGAGAGTCAGAATAGTAAACAGCAAAATCAAATTAATGATTATGAAAAAATATTTCAATACTGGGATGATGGTCTTCTCATTGTGGAAAATGGAAAGATAATCGAGGTTGGTGAGTTTAAAAAAGTTTCAAAAAAATATTCTAAAAATTTTAATAAAAAAATAAAATTTTATGATTACCGAGGTTACTGGATCATTCCCGGATTTATAGATAGTCATATTCATTATCCACAGATGGAAATGGTAGGAGCCTATGGGGAACAACTCTTAGATTGGCTAAATACTTATACATTCCCTACCGAGAGAAAGTATAAAGACTTCAACTATACATTGAAGCAATCAGAGAATTTTTTGGATGAACTTCTTCGAAATGGAACCACTTCTGCTTTGGTTTTTGCCACTGTTCATCCATCATCTGTGGATGCGATTTTTACTTCTGCAAAGAAGAGAAATATGAGACTCATTGCAGGAAAAGTGATGATGGATCGAAATGCACCTGAGTATTTATTGGATACAGCAGAATCTTCCTATGCGGAATCTAAGGTATTAATTCAAAGATGGCATAAAAAAGATCGTTTGCAGTATGCGGTTACCCCTCGTTTTGCCCCGACTTCTTCGGTAGAACAACTTACTCAGGCGGGAAATCTTTTAAAGGAATTTCCATCGGTCTATCTGCACACCCATCTTTCTGAAAATCCCAAAGAAATCGAATGGGTTAAAACATTATTTCCTAACAATGAAGGTTATTTTGATGTTTATGAAAAACATGGGCTTACCGGAAATCGATCTGTTTTTGCGCATGGAGTTCATTTGACTGAGAAAGAGTTTGATCGGATATCTTTAACTGGTTCTCGAATCGCATTCTGCCCGACTTCCAATTTATTTTTAGGCAGTGGATTATTCCCTTACCATATAGCGAAAGAAAAAAATATTTCAGTCGGTATTGGAACTGATGTCGGAGCAGGAACTAGCTTTTCCATGATTCGAACTATGGGTGATGCTTATAAGATAATGCAGTTGCAAGCCCAAAAGTTGTCTTCATTAGAAAGTCTTTATCTCATAACACTAGGATCTGCTCGAGCATTAAAAGTAGATGATAAGATAGGAAATTTTGACAATGGAAAAGAAGCTGATTTTCTGGTGATTGATCCCAAGGCGACATCCTTGATGAAACTCCGAATGGAGAATAGTAAAACCATAGAAGAGAAATTGTTTGTTTTCTTTACATTGGGAGATGATCGAAATATAAAACATACTTATGTTAATGGCAATAAAGTCATTTTTAGTAAATAAACAAATTTAATCGGATATTATTTATTTCAAAAAAATAAAAATAATTGCTATAAATGTATTCTTTTGAATTCTGTTAAATATCAAAATTTAATAGGACGTTTTTACATGAATCCGCAAAAAAAATATTTTTCAAAAAGTTTATTCGGTCTTTCCTTTTTAATATTTTTATTCACCTTAACTACAAATGGATTGCTCTCGCAAAAAAAGAAATCAATTAAAATTGAAACAGTTCTGCTTTCCTATAAAAAGAAATTTGAAAATGAGTCCAATAGTGCCAGTCATAAGAAAATATCGAATCATAAAGGAGAAGTCGTATCTTTTTATCATGGGCTAGGGATGACAGCTTATACTCATTTATACCCTGTTCAAGATTCTAAAGGGGCACTATTTGTATTTGCTTATTCTGCGAATTGTCCTATCAATGAATCCTGCGATCTAGGTATAGAAAATATTAAAGTTTATGACTCCAAATGGACAGATGTGACTAAAAGAGTTTTGCCTTTGAAACAGATATACAATGCAACTGATAAAGCAAAAAAAAGACCGGATTACAATCAACCGGATGATTTGATTGATACAGTTATATTGGATATACCTGAGGATAGTTCCGGTGAATTTACTTTTGCTTTGGTGAATGGTAAGAAATATGATCCAACGCAGGGGAATTCAATCTTTGAAGTTACACATTGTCGTTGGAATCCTAAAAATAGAAAGTGTGAAATATTTAAAAAGCAATATGAACTCAGTCCCTAGATAGAAGCGACTTTTACGATTCAACCTGGCATCCACCCTTGGCTCAGTCGAGCCAACCCCGCCTCGACCGAACCGCCTGTTAGGCTCCCATTGACTTCATTCACTTCCCCTCAACACAGAAGGTTTAATAATTAAATCTTGTAAAATGGGGAGTTCATGAAGTCAGCGACTCAAATCACTCACATACGTTCGCTTTTGGTCGCAATCTCGAAGTCGGAGCAACTTCTGTTGCTCCTTTGTTCTGCGATTTCTCACGCATACTATCCCATGCAGCGAACCACATAGTACCATTGGCGATAGCGAAAATTTATTGAGCGAGAGTCTTGACACCAGCCCCCATTTCCTCGGTTAACCTCGGAAATGTCCGAGAATTTCTCCCTATGGGTCGAAATTCTGTGTGTTCGGGATGGATTTTTCAGTTTCTTATTAGGATTCTTATAATAAGGAACTCGAACCGGCTTGCTTACGCAAGCTTCGGTCGAGGTCGCTGTTCCCAACTCTTACGAGTTTTGAACGGTACATAAAAAAAGCTACCTTTCGGTAGCTTTTTGTTTTGGTTATTTTTTATGACAACCTGGCAGCGTCCTACTCTCCCATGCAGAGAACCACATAGTACCATTGGCTATGAGAGTCTTGACTTCCGTGTTCGGGATGGGAACGGGTATTACCCTCTCTCTATAACCACCAGAATTCCATTGTTTTTCGGATGGGTGGGAAGTCAATGTAAAATTAATAAAAATGTTTTGTTTTTGGATTTTTTTT
>JAFIGA010000078.1 GCA_020831715.1 Leptospira sp.
GCGGCACTTATGCTTCGCTATTCTTTCGATATGGAAAACGAAGCCACCAAGATCGAAGAAGCTATCCGCACCGTATTGAAAAAAGGTCTGAGAACCGGTGATATTGCAGAACCCGGGGCCCAAGTAATCGGCACTGAAGAAATGGGTAAGGCAATCGTCCAATCTTTATAGATACACTAACGAGGTAAAATCATGCAGTCAGGAATATCACAATCGGGAAGACCATTTACCGTAATTATCGCGGAAAATTCAAAATTTCAATCCAAACAACTCCAGCAAATCCTGGAGTCGGAAGGCTATCAAGTCATCGGAGTAGCTGAAACAGGGAAAGAACTTATAGATCTATACAAAAAGAACAAACAAGTGGATCTAATCACCATGGAAATTTTCTTACCGGTAATGGATGGTTATGCAACTTTCTGGGAAATGAAAGATATGGGAGTTCTACCCAGAGTATTATTCATCTCAGAAGAAAACACCCCATCTGTAATCAAGAGTCTACTTGATGCAGGGGCTATGGATTATGTTGTAAAACCCATCAAAAGGGAAAAAATTCTCGAAAAAGTAAAGGAAGTCATGTTGAGAATACCCAAGGTAGGATAGGACTTGTCATTTTATTGCTTTTTTTTATTTTTTTAATAATTTTTTCTTGATCTCAAATCTAGAATGGAATATAATTACTCCTAAAATATAATTTAAGGAAAATTTATATGCAATATGCAGGTTTTTGGAAAAGGGCGGGAGCTATAATCATCGACATTATCCTACTAGGGATAGTCGGTTCTATTCTCAAATCAGTAATTAGTAACGAATTGGTTGTTGCTGGTATTGAAATTCTTATTGGTCTAGCTTACTATGCTGGAATGGAATCTTCAGAAAAGCAAGCCACTGTTGGTAAAATGGTGCTAAAAATTAAAGTTGTTGATATTGATGGCAACAGAATATCTCCCGCTAGAGCAGTAGGACGATATTTCAGTAAAATCCTTTCTGCTATTATCTTGGGAATTGGATATATCATGGCGGCTTTCACTGAAAAGAAGCAAGGTTTACATGATATGATTGCAGGCACTCTTGTAGTAGATGCAGAGTAAAAATATATAGTTTAACCAATAACTATCCACAAAACCACGGAGTAATCCGTGGTTTTTTTATAAATTTAAATAGGTAGAAATTTTCCCCTCTCAAAAACTGTAAAAAAGCTCTAATTTAGAGGTCTAAACAGTATATGAATCCAAAATTTCTTTCACTCACTCTTATCATTGGTTTATCTCTTGCCGGGATTGCATTTTTTTCTGCTCAAGAAACAGCTTATAAACTTCTGGATGCCTCGGAACTGGCGGCTGATCCCGTGAAATTTACAGGGGACAATCTTCGAGTTCGTGGTTTTGTAAAGGTCGGCTCACTTGTGAGAGAAGGAAAAGCCGCAAAATTTGACCTGGAATTGGATGACAGAACGGTTCCCATCTACTTCACGGGAGAGACTCTACTGCCGGATGCCTTCAAAGAGGGTGCAAGAGCAAGAGTTGATGGAAGGTGGAAGGATGGAGTGTTGGTATCCAATCATGTGGAAGCAAAATGCGCATCCAAATACGAAGCGGAGTATGCTGATTAATGAATACACTAGGCACCATCGTTATTGCCGCTTCTTTTTCTCTTCTTATTTTTTCCTTTTTTCAAACGATTTACGGAATCCTAAAACAAGATAGAAAAGCCATCGAATTGGGACGAGTCAGTCTTATGGCAAATTTTTTCCTCATAGGCCTTGCTTTCCTAATACTACTTACTCAGCTGTTGAGATCTGACTACTCCAATTACTATGTAGCAATGCATTCTTCCGAACATTTGAACATATTCTATCAATTGACAGCTGTTTGGGGAGGGTCTTCCGGTTCTTTGTTGTTTTGGAATTTTTTGTTGAATTTCTTCATATTTGTAGTCCTCTGGCAGACGAGAAAAGCAGTTCATGATAGAATTCCCGTAATGAACGCAATCCTTGCGGTTCTTGCCATGTTCTTTAGCTTCCTTGCCGTGTTCTTTGGAGACGCTCAACCTTTCCGTGAATTCCAACCTGCCGCCGCCGCAGGAAGAGGACTGAATCCCCTACTCCAACATTGGGCTATGATCATTCACCCACCCATTCTTTATGTGGGATATGTAAGTATTGCCATACCATTTGCCATTGCTATGTCTGCTCTTGTAACAGGTCAACTCTCCCAAGAATGGATGAAATTCATAAGAAGATGGTCTATTTTTTCTTGGTTTTTTCTGGGAACAGGAATTCTTTTGGGTTCCAAATGGGCTTATGAAGAGTTAGGCTGGGGAGGATATTGGGCTTGGGATCCTGTAGAAAATGCTTCCCTCATGCCTTGGCTTTTGTCATCGGCTTTCATTCATTCCATTATCATCCAAGAACGACGAGGAATGTTAAAGTTTTGGAATATGGTTTTGATTATTCTCGCCTTCCACTTTTCTTTATTGGGAACATGGATCACTAGATCCGGAGTATTGGAAGGACCTCATAGCTTTTCCAAATCCACAATCGGAACACCTTTTATTATTTTAATTGGTCTTAGTTTTTTCTTTTTTATGGGAGTAGTCCTTTATAGAAGAGAACAACTCAAACCGGAAAGAAATCTCGAAGCAATTACGTCCAAAGAAGGCTCCTTCCTCCTGAATAACTTTCTTCTGGTAATGGGTTGTTTGGCGATTCTATTGGGAGTATTCAGCCCTTTACTTTATGGAACTGAATTTCGTGCCCCATGGTTCAATTCGTGGGGAATCCCTGCCGGAATCCTATTGCTCCTTTTGATGGGAGCCTCACCCCTACTTGCATGGAGAAAGGGTGCTGATGCAGTATTTTTCGCAACACTATTGAAACCATTTCTGGTTGGTATATTGGGAGCCGGTGTTTATATACTCATCTATTCCAATTTATTTTCCCGGGATGCTTACTCGTATGGGGACATTTTGGCGGAAGTCTATTCTGTGATTACGGTAGGATTGGGAGTATTTGTATTCGCCGGAGTCTTTCAGGAATACTACCGTGGAATCAAGGCAAGAAAAGAAGCCAATCCGGATGAGAATGTATTCGTAGCGGGAACAAGAATGCTTACCAAAAACAAACGAAGATATGGTGGTTACATTGTCCACCTTTCTCTTGTTTTAATTTTTATCGGTTACGCAGGGAATGCTTTCAAACAGAATACCTCTATAAGATTTTTCTACGATATTACTCCGCCTCAAGGAGAAGAGATTGTTTATAAATCTGCTGATAAGGGAATATTGGGTAACTACCAAATTGTTGCGAAATCTCTCAAGATCAAACCTATTTCCACCGGAAGTGTTGGAGACGAATTTCTCATTCAGAATACAATTGTCAGTCAAGAGGCAATGTATGAAATATTTCTGGGTACAAAAACTCTTCCCACATTAACAACAGAACGAAGGTTCTATCCTCAAATATCCCATTTGTCGGGTGGATTCGAAACACATATTCCCACCTCCGAACCGGCAATCCTAAGTCGTGTAAAGGAAGATTTGTACATCCAATTAGGAGCCATTGAACATGCTGATCTCTCCGGTGAAAACCCTGATCTTCCCATGGCTTATATGGACTATATGTTCGGAGCTAAAGATCTGGAAGAAAGAATCAGCTTGTATTCTCAGTTTCCTAAAAGGATTGTTGCCAATTTGGAAATATGGGTCAATCCTTTGGTGAAATTTGTCTGGGCTGGCTCTCTCCTTTACTTCTTCTCCGGTTTATTCATCCTTCTACCAATAGGTGAAGGGAAGAAAAAATAGAGTTAATAAGAGAAATAACGGAAAATACGGAAAGAATGGCTCTGCCATTCTAAACGGAAAGTTGTTATTGATTAGTTCACCACAGAAAGTCCCCGAACTTTTCTTACCTGTTGTATTCAACCTTCAAAATGGTTGAATACATCCTGTTATTTGGGAGCCCACGCTACCAAATATCTTGTTACTTCTTCTTTTCTTAATCCTCTTCCATCCGGGGCAACCCAAGGGCGGGAATCCCCCAAATCACCTGAATCTATTTTCAAGAGAAGACTTCAGGTGATGAAGAGGATTTTGGGGATTCAGGTGGAAGTGGCTGGTAGAGATAGAGTCGGTGGTATTGGAGGAAGTATAAAATAAAGAAATTAACAAGATACCCTCTGTCTTTTTGAAGCCAGAGGGTAACAGAATGTTTCCTCGCTAACAAGGCTCGCAAACAACAGGTTCACGGATTTAGATTTAGAGTGGCTACAGTTATGTTTAAAGTTATATTTTTAGGTTAATAATAAATTCTTCAGTTACAAACCTGTAAGGAGGGGACACTCTGGGGCGACTCTTTGCACACCCAAGCTAACAACACGTGCTACCTCAAGACCTTGCGACCAAATATCTTGTTACTTCTTCTCTTCAATTCAGAATAAGTTGGGAAGTGTGTCTTAATTCCAGATTGTTTTTTTATAGAATTTTTTAATTTCCGAGTCTTTAGAAAGTAAATGTAAATTTTTATTTTTGGCTATGGCGACAAGTGTTCTGTCTACAGGATCAGAATGATTCCAAGAAAATTGGGAAGCCAATAGAAAATCCTTCCAGGAAGAATCTACAATTGTAATTTTACCTGACCCAACTACTTTTTTTGTAAACGATTCTGAACTTTCTCCCAGAATAAGCTTGCCCTTCTTTTCCTTAATATATATTTCCCAAAAGCTAAGACTGCAAAAGAAAACTTTATCTCTGCCAAATTTCTCTAAATCTGCTATTCTTTTCTTTGGTAGGATGGGATCCTCTTTTATCCAAAATAACAATGCGTGTGTATCCAATAAAATCATAGAAGATTATCGTCCCATTCCTCTGTTTCAGATGAGAGAATATCTTCATAAGAATTATATTTTAATTGATTGGCATTAGAAAATATATCACTCCAACTCTTTTTAGAATTTTCTAGAATAGGTATTACTTTCAAAACCGGAACTCGGTTGTCTGTAACAATCAATTCTTCTCGAGTCTCTTCGACTTTTCGGAAATATTCCAGCATTCTTGCTTTTAATACACCTTTTGAAACAATCATAATTCTATTCAACTATAGTCATAACTATAGTCAAGTAATTTTTATCAAAGAAAATGTAAACTTACACAAATCTCGGCAAAAGGCGCAGAGCAATTGGGTGAAAGAAGTTGAGGTCTGTATTTTAATATACCACACCCATCTTTTTTGTTTTGATTTTCTTCACCCTCTTCCATCCGGGGCAACCCAAGGGCGGGAATCCCCAAAATCCCTGGAAGTCTTTTCAAGAGAAGACTTGAGGTAATGAAGAGGATTATGGGGATTGAGGTGGAAGAGGCTGGTAGAGATTGAGTCGGTGGTATTGGAGGAAGTATAAAATAAAGAAATTAACAAGATGTCCTCTAGAGTGATTACGTAAAACTGGACACCTTTTTTGCTTAAAAAGAGCAAGAGGTAAACCATGAAAAGAAAAGGAAAATACTCGGACGAGTTTAGAGATGAAGCAGTTAAAAGATGCCTAAGTGGCTCCTTCACCATAAAAGAAGTAGCGGATTCATTGGGAGTAAGCTATTATGTACTTCGACAATGGAAGAAGGAATTTATGGCAAAGAAAGAATCTCAGATCCCAAAAACAGATAAACAACTAAAAGAATCGGAAGAACTTCGAAAGCTACGAAAAGAGAATTTAAAACTAAAGGAACAGGTATTGATCCTAAAAAAGTTCTCGGCCATGTTTGTATCGGAAAAAGACTTCGATTAGAATTCATCTTAGCTAATTTTGGTGAATTTAAAATTACAAGCATGGCAGAATTGTTAGAAGTATCCAGATCAGGGGTCTATAATTTCTTCCATAGTATTGGTATGGAATATGCAAAGTATCCCCAAGAACTTCTTGATGAAGTTTATAAAATTTGGAAAGAAAACAAAAGGATATATGGTCTTCGGAGAATTCTGGAAAAGATCAGAGAAATTGATCCATCAATAGGAGCCAGAAAGCTTAGAAATATGATGAATATCCTTGAAATAAATGGTATTCAGGAGAAAAAGTTTAAGGTAAGAACAACAGATTCGAATCACAATAATAGAATTGCTCCCGACCTAGTTCAAAGGAATTTCACTGTTGAAAAACCTAATCGGGTTTGGGTATCTGATGTCACTTATTTAAGAACAGCCAAAGGATGGATATATCTTTGTGTAATTTTAGATTTGTATTCACGTAAAGTAATAGGTTGGAAGATCTCTGAAAAGAATGATAGTCGCCTAATTACCTCTTGTATCGGTCAAACAATATCAGAAAGGAATCCTGGGCGTAGACTCATTTTTCATTCGGATAGAGGTAGCAATTATACTTCTAGAGAAACTAGAATAATGCTTGCTAACAACAAAATAAGAAGAAGTAACAGTAGAAAAGGTAACTGCTGGGATAATGCAGTTGCAGAATCGTTTTTCTCAACCTTAAAGAGAGAAATGGAAAGTATCATTTTTTTAAATAAAGAAGATACGATAGAATGTATTTTTGACTATATAGAAGTTTTTTATAATAGACAAAGAATTCATTCTAAGTTAGGATATAGAAGTCCTGTAAAATTTGAGGAAATAGCGGCATAGAAAAGTGTCCAGTAAAAGGTCATCACCTCAAATGAATTAGGAGCATTTTGGGAAGGTAGGTTAGATATAAGTAGCAAATTATCAATATTTCAAAGAAAGTAAGAATAAATATATAATTTTCTCTATATATCCATTTGGTTTTTTGGGGTATATCATTTATTGAGGATAGAAAATTTAATTCTAATATTTTTTTTGTTGATCAATTGCTGAATTAATGATATGTGATAATAATTTATATACAATAATTGACTCTTCCCAAAAAAACGTGATGGGGTGGAAAAAAATGGTATACAAAAGCCCTATCTCCAGAAGAGATAGAGCCATGTTTTTAACCTTAATAAA
>JAFIGA010000079.1 GCA_020831715.1 Leptospira sp.
ATTATGTTTCTTCGAATTGAACCAATCAGAAGTAAGGATATTAGCCAAGAAAAACTTTTAAAAATGCATTCTCACTTTGCCAAGGAAGTAGCAGATTTTACAAGAAAATATGAAGGAACCTTAGAAAGAATATCGATCGGGCGTTATATTATTTCTTTCAGAGATGATCCGGCGATTGCCTTAAAATTAGCAGTTGATCTTAGAATGCAAGTTCGATCCTGGGGAAAAACCATGAATGAATATATTTTATTTCGTTGTGGAATCCATTACGGATCAGCAGTTTGGGGTCTCTATGGATCTACAGAAATATGGTCCGGTGGATATATTGGAGATGCTGTAAATATAGCGGCTAGACTAGAGATGTTATGCGGACGCTACCATTCTGCTATTTTAATGAGTCAAGATTCATTTTTTCAGTCGGCACATATGGATAATTATGTAGTAAGAATGTTGGAACCCGTGAAATTAAAAGGAAAAGAAGACCATGTTTTTGTTTATGAGGTTTTATCCGGCTTACCGGATGACTTGTTGGATTCTTATATCCAAGCTCGAAACGAATTCGGTCAAGGATTACAAGCCTTTCTGAGTAAAGATCTACAGATAGCTGTTTATATTTTTCAACATGTATTAGAAATCAATCCCAACGACTATGCGGCTAAATTATATCTGGAAAGAACAATGAATATATTAAATAAAGGAGAAGACAAAGAGTGGAATCCAATTGAATCTCTTAGCACAAAATAATTTTTATGAATGTTATAGGTTTTATATTTATTTTTATTCTTTTAAATTTTAATTTACTAGGAAGCGAGACATATAAAATCTATGATTCAAAAGACGGAAGAATTGAAGAGCTTTCGGGTGATTGGGAATTTCATTGCGAAGAATTTTCTAGTACAACAGAGAGCGATAAAGAAATTAAAATCATATCAATTCCAAGCTCTTGGAGAGATTCGGAATGCAATGGAGAAATTCTATCCGCTAAAGGAAAATTTCGATATAGAATTATTATAAAAGGTGAAACAAGAGAAAAAGGTCTTTCATTATTTCTTCCGGTAGCAGGGACAAGCATGATTGCGTATTGGAATGGAAGATTAGTACATTCCGCAGGTGATTTTCTTAACGGTCAGCCGGGATTTAAACCGGCTACTGTTCCCATCTCATTCGAAGAGAATAACGAATTAATCATTGATGTTGCGAACTATGACGATCGATTTGGAGGACTCTGGTATGCTCCAATCATCGGCAAAACAACGGAATTGCGATCTATTCGAAGAACAAGATTGGTTATAGATTTATTTCTCTCAGGTCTCCTTTTTTTCTTTGGAATATACACATTATTAGTTTTCATAAATATTAGGAATTCCTTATTTTTATTAATTGGACTCTTTTCTTTAGGAATATCTTTTAGAAATATGGTTGAAGGAGAAAGAATATTTCATATAATTTTTAGTACTGATTGGTGGTATACACTGATTGCAATTGCTCATCTCTCCATTTACTTAAGTTTTCCATTTCTTTATATTTTCATTAAAGCTCTTTTCAAAATTAAAAAGTGGAGATGGTGGGAGATAATACCTATGGGAGTTATTATACTATACTCTTTACTTGTTTTGTTCACTAAACCAACTTTTTATACAGAATTTTTAAACTATGCAATGTTTTCTCTTTTTACAATGGTAATTATATTATTGGTTTTTACTATAAGAGCCACAATTAAAGGACAGAGCAACGCCAAGTATATTCTATTGGGTATGTTTTTTTTGGTCTGTGCCGGGATCCATGATGCGGTAAGATTTGCTTCTTTCTCCTATTCCTTTGAGCTTGTACCAATAGGTTTATTAGCATTTGTATTTATGAATATATTCGTTATCGAACGTAGAGAGAGAAAATTATCAGTTATCACCGAAAAATTAGAACATAGACTTAATGAGAAGTTAGATACAGTAAAAAAACTAGTACCGAAATCTGCTTTTAAGTTCATTGAATCATCAATATCGATTGAAGATCTTGAAGATATTAAAAATTATGATTCTTTCAAATTTACAACAATGTTTGCCGATTTACGTGGGTTTACCAAAATATCCGAAACTAGAAGCCCGGAGGAAGTATTGTTGTTCATCAATAATTTTCTTAAACGTATTGTTCCTCCTATTTTGGCAGAAGGAGGTCATATACTGGAATACCAAGGAGATGGAATATTAGTTTACTTTACAACCGGAGCAGAAACCTGTCTAATAGCAAGTATAGAAATGCAAAAAGCATTAAGAGATGCTATATCAAAACAAGAACTTCCTGATCTTGAAATGGGCATTGCTTTACATGCCGGAAAAGGTGTTTTTACTCTATTAGGAAATGAAAAGCGTGCAGAACCTGTTCTTGTCTCACCAGCTATCTCTGAGGTTCAGGATCTTGAAATGGCATGTGCTAAATTTTCTCTTCCTATAGTATTCTCGGTAGGTTTTTATGAATGCTTGGGTTTAGAAGCAATGTCCGAATCTCGTTACGTGGGGAATCTGGGGAAAACACATATTTATAGCCTGAAAGAAAATTTGGTTTAAAAAAGTTTTTCTAAGTTAATTCACATTTCAATATTTCTATATTCATTAGTAGAAACTCATCGGGTTCATATCGATTTGATGTTCCTATTGTGCTTTTTAAATTTGAACCCTTCTATCATTTGATAGACCTTCAATGGAAAAATCATAAATCGATCCACAACCATCATCAAGCTAAATATCCAAGATGGATAAACAGAATTTCTATTCCATTTGATGCCATGAATGATACTTTTTGCCACAGCTTTGGAACTCTGAGAAGGAAAAGGAATGGGAACAGAATTCCCTGCAGTGTCAAAGAATTTAGATCTGGTTGCAATCGGATAAACAACCATAAGTCTATTTCCTTTTTTCAATTCATAACGAAAACAATTCATAAAAGAATGAACAGCAGACTTGGTAGATGAATACAACGAATAACCGGGAATAGGTAAATGACTCATAGCCGAAGCAGTTACAATAAATAAGAAGGGATTTTTGGAACTATGATTTAGATATGTTAATGTATAAAAGGGAGAGAACACATTGGTTTTAAAAATCTTTTCTATTTTTTCCCAATTGGGCTTTTGAATTTCTTCATAATAGGCAAATCCGGCGTTGGCAAAAAATATATCAATTCCTCCCATCCAATCATTTGCTATTCGAACTATATCCTCAATACTCTCCGGTAAAGATATATCCGCTCGGTGAAACTTGATATTTATATTTTCCTGGAAATCTTCATTATCCTCTGCTTTATTGAAATCAACACAGAGAATTTTAGCATCCTTGTATTCTTTCAATAATAGAAAAGTTTCCCTTCCAATTCCCGAAGATGTGCCGGTTATTACGATTCTTTTGGAATCAATTTTCATTTGGAAATTCCTTGTTTTTATTCTTTACAAAAATTATTTATAATACTTTAATTGGAAAAATGAAAGCAAAATATTCACTCTTACTATTATTTCTTTGTATTATTATCGGAACCACACCTGCCTATTCTCAAAGCTGGAAATCTGCAAAAAATAAAAACGGAATCCAAGTTTTCACAAGATCCGTAGAAGGATCTTCGCTTAAGGAATTCATGGGTAAAGCCACTGTAAACGCTTCGACTGAAAAAATTGTTGCATTAATCAAAAATACAGCATCTTACACATCTTGGCTCCATGATTGTAAAGAAGCTAAGATGCTAGACGAAAAAAATCGTCTTGAGTGGTATATCTACCTTAGAAATGGAGCACCTTGGCCTGTTAGTGATAGAGATGTGGTCGTGCAAGCAAAAATGACCGAAGCCAAAGACGGCAAAATTGTTATTTCCATGAAAAACAGTCCAACTCCCAATGTTCCGAATAAATCAGGTGTTGTTAGGATTCCCTCCTTAAAAGGTTACTGGAAAATAACACCCATGGAGGACGGAAAATCGGAGGTAATATACCAGGCTCATACAGATCCGGGTGGTAATATTCCGGAAGTTGCGGCAAATATTGTTGTAGTCGATATACCTTACAACTCCCTATTCAATATGAAGAAGAAGTTGGAATAGAATACAAGACGTCGCCTTGGGAGTTTACAATTCGTAACTTCCATTGTCTTTCTTCATTTGCTCCTTCAATTTCCAAAACGCCAAATACTCTTTCTTGAATCAGGCTTCCGGGAATTCTATATTCATTTTTTTCTTGAATGGGTGAACCGGGAATTCCTGCCGTCAAGGGGGAGATTGTAATGTCAAATATTTGGGAGCCATCTTGCTCCAATAGACTAACCTCCGAATGATGTCTGTCACCTGTAAGAAATACAACATTCTTCAATTTCATTTTTTTCAATTGGTCCAAGATCAAGGATTTTTCTTCGGCATAGTTTGCATAATTTTCATAAACTGCGGCCGAATTTAAAAACTGCCCACCCATCACGATGAATTTGAATCTAGCATTGCTATCGGCAAGCGCATTGAATAACCATTCCAATTGTTCATCTCCCAAGATAGTCCTTTTACCATAGGATTGATTTCGATTCGCCGTTCGAAATGTTCTATTATCCAAAAGGAAAAACTCTGCATCTCCCCAAGTAAAATTTCGATAGATTCCTTTTATTGGATAATTAAAATCCGGCCAGAAGTCTTTAAAAGTCTCTTCCACAGTGTTGGATAGAGAATAAGAAAGGCTAGCGTCATTCGGTCCAAAATCATGGTCATCCCAAATGGCAAAATGAGGCATGGAATTAAAAACGATTTTGGATTCTTCCAGTGCTCTAGTGTGGGAATAGCGATGTAAAATCCCCGATGGGCTATCCCAATCCGGCTCTCTGAGATACACATTGTCTCCGACCCATAAGAAAAATTCCGGATTTTCTTTTTCGATATGTTGAAAGATTTCGTAATTTGCCCCCCAGGGCTTACCCTTCCTATCATAGGGTTCTTCATTCACATAGTGACAGGATGCAAATACAAATTTAAAATTGGGAGGATTGGGATTTCTAAACTTCCAAAAGGGTTTTGTTTTAAATCTTCCTTCGGCGTTTTTATATCCTTTAACACGATACCATTCAAATGTATAACCTTCTAGAGAAAAATGGTATTCTGTGCCCGGTTCCAAATCTTTTAATTCGAAGAGTGCGATTCCATTCTTTTTACTTATGGTTGTTTGTATGAATTGTGAGTTGTTATCGAAAGAAAAAATTGACTTAGAGGATTCATGATCTATTTTTTTCAATCTTAAAGTTACTAGATTTTTCTTTTCCATATTCTGATCTGGATTGGAATCGGAAAACTGAGAGTTTCTATAGTCAAGCTGAACCCAAACTTTTGCGGAACGCATAGCGACAGCTCCCACCATCGGACCGGAAAGGATTGGTAACTTCGACTCGGAGCATCCCTCGGAAATAAGAATCAAAAAGATTAAAAAAGCAAATGTAAATTTTCTAAAATATTTCATGGTTGATCCTATTCTTTGAATTGTATGATTTCCGAGTAAAGTAATATTTTTAAGTCAAAAATTAAAATAATTGCCAAACTATCTAGAACGGTCTATATAGTATATTATGCCAGCGAAAAAAAAGAAAATCATAAATAAAACTCAAACTAACATCACCAATGGAACTAAAAAACCCATCTCAAAGAAGACAATAACTATTGCGTCGTCCAACTCTGAATCTGCAATTCGAAAAAGAGTTGTAATTACCGGAGGAAATCTACTTACACGACAAGGCTATCATGGAACAGGAATCAATCAAATAGTCGAAGAAAGCCAAACTCCGAAAGGCTCGTTGTATCATAACTTTCCCTCAGGGAAAGACCAAATTGTTATTGAATCATTGATCTATTCTACGGGAGAGTGGTTTGAAAAATTAGATTCCATTTTGAATAAGGCCTCCAATCCATCGGATGCAATCATTAAGATATGCAAATTTCTTGCTGATGATTTAGCTAAGTCCAATTGGGAAAATGGTTGTCCCATTGCAACAGTTACTTTAGAAGTGGCAAGTCAAAAACCGGCAATCCAAGAAATCAGCCAAAAGCATTGGAAGAGATGGGAAGAAAAGATCCATAATTACCTAAAAGACAACAAAGTGAAATCTACCAGCCCGGAATTGGTAAACTTGATCATCACATCGATTGAAGGATCTCTTTTGCTTGCT
>JAFIGA010000082.1 GCA_020831715.1 Leptospira sp.
ATCATATTCACTCGATCGATTTTACAGGAGAATTGATTTATGCAGCACTGATGCCTTGGATAGTTTTCTTCTTAGCTTTTATTATTTTCTGGAGCTTATTTCTATTAGGGTATATATCGCGAAAGATTGCAGGAGTTTTAATTCTAACTGCAGGATTGGGGAATACATCTTTTGTAGGCTTGCCCTTGATTCAAGCATACTTCGGTTCTGAATATTTAGGTGTTGGTATCATCGCAGATCAATTAGGAACCTTTTTGTGTTTGGGGACAGTGGGTGTGGTATTTGCCTTTTATGCTAAAGAAGGAATATTTCGTTTTAAGGAAATGGGCAAGATGATCTTCTTATTTCCGCCCTCAATTGCATTGATCCTTGCTGTTTTACTTCGCCCCTTTGAATATCCCATTTGGCTATCTGAGATTTTGTTGAGGTTGGGTGATACCTTGACTCCTTTGGCTCTTTTCAGTGTTGGAATGCAATTGAGTTTGCGGGAAGCTAAAGGAAGAAAAATAATTCTTTCTATAGCTTTAGTTTATAAATTGATTTTCGCACCCATATTCATCTATATATTATACAAAATCGTAATTGGATTAGAAGGCACATCGACGAATGTAATTGTGTTTGAAGCCGGAATGGCACCCATGGTAACAAGTTCAATTATAGCAATTGAGAATGATTTGGAACCGGAACTAGCGGCATTGATACTCGGATCTGGAATTTTACTATCATTCTTAACTACTTATTTGCTTTTTAATTTACTCTAATTCAATTATAATCATTGAGAAAAATCTATCTACAAATGAATATTTTTATAAGACTTCACCATAAAATATCTTGATTTTCGAATTAGTCAAGACCATCCTGGTATTATGTCTCGATTAATCATTTTAGCCATCCTATTTATATTTCAATTTCCCGCAGTAGCACAGGACACAGCAGGTAGTTCCGAACCGGGTAAAGAATCCAGAGAGGAACTTGCCAAAAAGAACCAAGCAAGTTACTTGGAAAAGAGCCAGTATAGAAATATTTCTTTCGTTTTCAAGGATAAACTCTTGGATGATATGAGACTGCTCAATACTATCGTAGGAAACTTTGGTGCCGATGTTCCGGGTTCTCAAGATTCTTTAAATAAAATTAAGCAAGATTACCAAAATGCAGTCAGATACCATTATCGTAGAGCATATGTTATATCGGGAAAATCATTTTTGGAGATATATAAAAACTCGGAAGAATTATTTAAACAATTCGCCCTTTTGTACGAAAAGCAAGCCGAGGATTTATTAATTTCCTGTGCCGATGAATTGACTTCCCTGGAAACTGCGGCAATCGAAGAGCAAAAACCGGATCCAAGAAAGAGCAGATTTCGAGACGTGGAAGACGCTAAATTTAAGATGAAAATTGCATTCTTTCAAATGGCTCAAGGCGATGAAATGATTCGAGACAAAAGATATTCTGATTCATTAATTCATTTTCGAATTGCCAAAGACTATTCTCTGAAAATACTTTCAGACCTAGAACTTGATGAAGCGAAGAGAAAAGAGAAGATGGAGTCTCACAAGAAGCATTTAGCAGATAATAGAAATCAACTATTTGCCTCTTCAGACAAAAACTGAGATATTTTAGTATTCAGCTCAAGCGCTAAATTTTTATAATTTTTTCGCCAATCTTCACTTCCCTTGGGACCCACTTCATTGGTGACAGCATAGAGGGAAGTGAATGGAAGACCTATCTTCTTGCAAGCATAGGCTAAGCCGAATGATTCCATATTTTCCAATACTATATGAGAAGGAAATTTGGGAATGTCTGCCTTAGATAATATTGTTAAAGAATTCGGAGAATTCACATCAGCTTGTTTTAAATTTAGATTTTTTATAATACTAGAACCAATCAATCCTGTTTCAATCGAAACATGATTTTTTAAAAGCTCCGGAACATAGGAAGCATTTAAGAACTCACTCATTTCGAAATAATAGTATTCATTTCCCGCAGTAAATGAGGGATATGCAAGGATGGAGCTGTCATAAGTTCCACAAGAGCCAATAAAAATAACTTCTTTTAGATTCGAGTTTTCTTGTGATTTTTGAATCAATGTTATAGCCGACTCAAGATTTCCTACACCAAGAGCCAGTTTTTGACTAGACTTGATTGTCAGACCCTCCAACTCTTGGGGGATAGCAGATACAAATAATGTAGATTCCAATTCGAACATATTTATTTTCGGAATAAAAATCTACAAAAGACCCATCTCTTCTTCTAGTCCATGCATTAGATTTAGATTTTGTAAAGCTTGGCCAGCCGCTCCTTTTAGAAGATTGTCCAATGCCGATACAATCACACAATTGTTTCCTCTGACTCTTGCCGACAAATCCAAATAATTTGTATTTTGAACATTTTTTATTTCTACCAATTCCGGTGTATTTTTATATCTGAGAAAGATTTCCGATTCACAGGCTTGTTCCAATGCTAGAGGAATAGAGTTGGCTATGTCTGCTGACTTTGTCTGTATATAAATGGTAGCAAGAATACCTCTGTATATCGGAAGTAAATGCGGAGTGAAAATAAGATCCAAATCTTTTCTTCCATTTTCGTAAATTCCCAGACCATATTCCCTTATTTCAGGTTCGTGTTGGTGAGATAGAATTTTATAAGCTCTAAAATTTTCATAGGTATTGGTAAAGGAAAATCCAACATCTTCTGTTCTTCCACCCGCTCCACTCACACCTGATTTTGCATCAATGACAAGAGTTGAATTTATATCCGAAAAAATTCCTTTCGCATTCGGGTTACAGTTTGAATCCAATAATCGAACGGGGAGTAGGGAAGCAGTGGAGTAACATCCGGGATTGGACACAAATTGGGAATTCTTGATTTTCTCTCTATACAATTCAGGAATTCCAAATACTACTGAATTCATTCTGTCCCAATGAGTATGTTTTAGTTTATATGCTTTTTCAAAAATTTCTTGATCATGAAGTCTATAAGCGCCGGAGAGATCGATTACTTTATGTCCGGCATCCAAAAGTTTGGGAGCCATTTCCAATGATACTTCATTTGGCGTAGCTAACACGACAGTGGAGCCTTTGGGAATGGAAGACTCATGCTTTTGGAAAACTAATTCTTTGTGGAATCGATCCATAGGATAAGATTCTTGATACCTCTTTCCGGCAAGCTGATTGCTTGTGATATGGACAACCTCAAATTCAGGATGATGATTCAATAGTTTTAATAATTCTCTGCCGGTAAGTCCCCCGGCACCAATGATGGAAATTGCATTCATAATTGACAGTTTCCAAGCAATCTCACAAAAGAAAATCTGTTTTTTTAAAGTAAAAAAACCCGGCATCACTCCGGGTTTAGTTGAAAAAGGATGGATTCTAAAATAGAAAAAAAGGAGCACCTTATGGTGCCCCTATTGTTAAAGGTCTATCTATTTCCGTCGTCTTTAAGTTCCGAGTGGTTCTTGTAGAGACCAGCTGACGGAACAGATGAGGCACGGAAGTGACCACTAAACATTGTGTAGGTTTTATTTCCACCAAATGGCCATACACCTTCATATTGAGTGATGGAAGGTTG
>JAFIGA010000104.1 GCA_020831715.1 Leptospira sp.
AGATAAGCCTCAAGGATATGATAAGATACGAATCTTTCACTTACCCGAGAATTATTTATATTGGGATAGATCCAATACAATTCTATTTAAAATTAAAAGGTATTTTCCTGACGAAATAGGGATTGCTCAAGATAGAATTGAAATTGGAAAAACTTCAAGTATACTTGCTGAATTCTATAAAGAAGAAACAATTAATCTCTTATTTCTGGCAGTCTACCTAACAGTTAGTTCCTATTTTGGCTTTTTATACATACGCAGAAGATCCGATAAAGAATATCTATTTTTTTCATTATTTGCAATCAATTTGGTAATCTATCAATTTCTTAGAACTCAAACAAAATTCAATCTTCCATTGGAATTCTGGGAGTTGAAAAAACTGGAATACCTTGCTTTACCAAGTTTTATTCCTCTAATGGCACATTTTTTAAGAGTGTATTTTAAAAATAAATATTCAATTTTAATGAAAATTCTGGATTTAGCTTCGATAGTTGGATTCATAATAATTTTGGTAATTTCCGATATACTATTGATGGACAAGATCAACAGAATGTTTATTCAACCCATATGGGGGATATATTGTTTACAAGCAATGTATTTACTTGTAAAAAGAAATCTCGAGAAGAACTTCGATGCAAGTTTTATAATAATTGGGATAGTTCTTATAATTGTTTCGGCTGTTGTAGATATTCTCTCTGCTAGATATATTTGGAACTTACCCAGAATATCCGGATATGTATTTATGGGAAATGTGATACTTCAGGCATTTTTGCTGGCGAATCGCTTTGTTCGATTAAACAAAGAAGTTGAAGATTTAAATTCTAACTTGGAAGAGAAAGTAATAACAAGAACAGAAGAATTGAATAGCTCTTTATCAAGAATACAAACATTGAAAGTCCAACAAGACGGTGACTACTTTCTAACTAGTCTTTTGTTAAAACCATTGCATTACAATGCAACCAAGAATGAAAATTTGCAATCCGAGACCATTACAATTCAAAAGAAAGAATTTGAATTCAAGAACAAAAAGTATCAGATAGGAGGCGATTTAACAATTACCGATGATTTAACTCTCAATGGAGAAGAATATACCTTGTTTGTAAATTCCGATGCAATGGGTAAATCCATTCAAGGCGCCGGTGGAGCATTGATTTTGGGTGTGCTGATTCGATCCTTACTTTCCAGACAAGATGCACTTTCCCAGAGATCCAAATATCCCGAAAGGTGGATCAAGGACGCCTTTCTCGATATTCAAAAAGCATTTGAATCTTTTGACGGATCCATGTTTGTTTCGATGATTCTAGGTTTGATTCATAAAAAAACAGGTTTCTTATACTACTTCAATGCCGAACATCCCTGCTTAATTCTATATCGCGACGGTAAAGCCAAGTTTTTGGATTCAATAGATGGAGACTATTATTTAAGAAAAATGGGAATCTTTGGTAACGATGAAAAATTTCAAATAAGTACTTTTCAATTGGAAGAGAACGATTCTATCATTTTGGGAACCGATGGAAGAGATGACATAATATTGGAACAAAACGATACTTCTAGAGTAATGAATGAAGATGAAAATTTGTTTTTGAAAATCATTGAAGAATCCAAAGGAGACCTGGAGGAATCAATTGCAAATATAAAAAAATATGGTGGGCTATCCGATGACATCAGTTTGTTAAAATTGAAATTCCAACCTCAAAATAAAATCAAAAAACCTAAATCCGAACGGTATTTGGACTTATTGAAGCGAACTAGGTTTTTCGCCAAAAAAGAAGATTTTGGTATGGCGATTCAATGTATGGAGAAAGCTTACCTCTACGCCCCCGAATATCCAAAAGTAAGCCTATTGCTTGGAAGATTATATATGAAAATAAGTAGTTATCAATTGGCTCTCAATTATTTCCAGAGAACACTTGAAAATGATCCAGGAGTAAATGAGGCAATTCTTTTAAGTGCATTTTGTTACAAAAAACTTGGCTTAATACGTTCTTCCATAGACACAGCAGAAAGACTCAGAATTAGAGACCCAAAAAATACACAAGCGATTCAGTTTTTAGAAAGAATTTACAGTTATAACGCAATAAACTCAACTAAACCGGAAAAAATCATTTCCAAAATTGCGGCATAATTCATGATTTTGTAACATTTGAAAACATAAAGAAATACTTGCCTAAAGACGGTAAAATTTTATAATCTCAATATGAAACTATTTCGTTCTTTAGGTGTACTTATTGTCATTTTCTATGTCTCATTCAGTGGAAGACTATTTGCTAAAGAGTGGAATATACAAAATGTTCCCAGCTTGGATCAAGTCATATACCTATCCAAAACTAATGAAGTTGATGGCATATGGTATGTTAAAAACGAAATAGTCGATGCTAAATATTACCAACAAGAATTGGAATTATCATCGATCAATTTGGATGAATGGAGAACTTATTCCCCTCCCGGAAGTGTATATATTGAACATCCGGATTGGGAAGGATCAGAATACATATCAATTCTTAAATTTTGGAAAGCCCCAACAAATTGGGATACTCCTCCTCTTTCTATTCGTTTAGGAGTGATTTCCGACAAAGATAAAGTTTACATTAATGGAAATTTGATTGGTGAGCATGGTAATTTTGATTCCAAAGATCCGGAAGGCTACGATAAAATTCGAGTGTATAGAATTCCCACTGAATTGATACATAAGGGTGAAATAAATACTATATTAATTCAAAACAAAACCTATTTTCATTATACAGCAGGAATAGAACAAGATGAAATAAAAATAGGTCCAAGTCAACTTATCGAAGGAAATTTTTTAAGAGACGAATATATAAAGATATTTCTTCTGATGATATATTCGACGGTGGCAGGATATTTTTTCTTTCTTTTTATCCGCAGAAGGAAAGATTATGAAAACTTATTTTTTGGATTATTTACCTTTTCCTTGGTTATTTATCAGTTCTTAAGGAATCAGCTAAAATACGAATTGGGAATAGAATTCTTAGCACTGAAAAAGATTGAATATTTGGTTCTTATGATGATGATCCCTTTCATGTATCATTTCTTAAGATCCTATTTTAAATATAAATACCATTTGGTTTATAAAATTGCAGACTCAATTATTGGCTTAGGATTTCTTTTCATATTGGTGACTACAGATGTAACCTATTATGATTTGCTAAATAAAAATATAATACAACCAATTTGGATAGCTTATGTATTCATGTGTATATTTATATTAATACAACAATCCATTCGAAAAGAATTGGATGCAATATTAATGCTCGTAGGTTTTATTGTTTTGATTTTCTCCTCTACCTTGGATATCCTAAGTACCCGAAATGTCATTGTATTCCCAAGAGTTTCAGGATATGCATTTTTGGTTTTGATACTTAGTATCGCAACAATACTAGCCAACAAATTTGTTCGATTAAATGTTCAAGTAGAAGAGTTAAATGCCAATCTGGAAAAGAAAGTAATTAAAAGAACCGAAGAGTTAAATAATACGTTGGAAGAAGTCAAAAAATTAAAAGTGCAACAAGATGGAGATTATTTTCTAACTTCCCTACTTTTGAATCCACTCATTACCAACACATCAAAAAGTGAAAAGTTTAAAATATCCTTTTTCACCAAACAAAAAAAAGACTTTGAATTTAAGGGGAAAAAGCATGAAATAGGAGGGGATATAAGTATCTCATCCAATATAGAATTGAAGGGAAAAAAATACACTGTCTTTATTAATGGTGATGCAATGGGTAAATCCATGCAGGGAGCCGGAGGAGCCTTGGTATTGGGAGTCGTATTCAATGCTGTTCTAACAAGATCTAATGCAGAATCCAATAAAAATAAACATCCCGAAGTCTGGCTTAAAGAAGCATTTATGGATCTGCAAAGAGTCTTTGAAAGTTTCAACGGATCAATGCTAATTTCGATAGTTTTGGGTATCATAGAAGAAGACTCAGGGCTTATGTATTATATTAATGCGGAACATCCATGGACAGTATTGTATAGAGATGAAAAAGCTGAATTTTTGGAAAACGAATTGCTTTTGAGAAAATTGGGATTTCCCGGAAATGAAGAATCTTTTGCAGTGAGAACCTACCAATTAAGACCGGGAGATGTATTGATTGCGGGATCTGACGGAAGAGATGATATCCTCTTAGGTCTTGACGAAGATGGAACAAGGATCATCAATGAAGACGAAGCAAAATTTGTAACTGTCGTCGAAAAAGCAAAAAGTGAAATATCCGAAATAGTGAACCTTTTAGAAAGACAAGGCGACTATACAGATGATATAACTCTCGTAAGAATCGAAAATGTGGATACAGATAACGATA
>JAFIGA010000117.1 GCA_020831715.1 Leptospira sp.
GGCAGATTTTCCAATAGCTTCCTGTCTTTAAAAGTTCCCGGTTCACCTTCATCTCCATTGCAGATGAGATATTTGGGCTTATCGGTTTTAGGAACAAATGACCATTTGAGACCTGTCGGAAAACCGGCACCACCTCTACCTCGCAAACCGGATTCTTTAACTTCATTTACAATTTCTTCCGCAGTTCTCTTGAGTGACTTTTTTAAAGGTTCATATCCACCTACTGAAACGTAGTGGTTGATGGTATGTGAATCCGGATGATCTGCGTGTTTTGTTAAAATAATTCTTTCTGCCATGCTATTTTCCCTCCGTCTTGAGAGCTTGGATAAGTCCTGATACATCATTGGGCTTTAGATTTTCGTGATAGGAATCGTTAATCTGTACAACCGGTGCATAACCACAAGCACCCAAACATTGAACTTCTTCGACTGTAAAAAATCCATCATCGGAGGTCTCCCCCTTTTCGATGCCTAAGCTGTTGCAGAATTCGCGAGTCACATCATCCGAACCGGCTAAGTAGCAAGAAATGTTCGAACAAATCTGAACATGAAACTTTCCAACGGGAGCCTTGTTGTACATTGTGTAAAAAGTGGCTACACCATAAACCTGTGCCAATGAAATTGGATCTCCCAATCTTTCGGCTATATAGCCCATCCCTTCTTTATCAACAAAACCTTGGTCACGTTGCAAAAAATACAAACAAGGAAGAATCAAAGATCTTTTGTCGGGAAACTGCCCTTTAATCTTTTGAAAAGTAGCTTCACTTTTTTCGGAAAAATTATAAGCCATCTAACAGTCCAACTCCCCCGCAATCACATTCAAAGAACTCATCGTAGCCACCGAATCAGCCAAAAGACCACCTTTAATCAATTCAGGGAATGCTTGGTAGTACCAAAAACATGGTCTACGAACATGGACTCTCCAAGGAGTTTTCTCACCTTCCGAAACAATATAAAATCCCAACTCTCCATTGGCGGCTTCTGTGGCAAGGTAATGCTCGCCCGGTGGAACCTTGATTCCGTGCATAATGATTTTAAAATGATAAATCAATTCTTCCATATTGGAATAAACTTTGTCTTTATGAGGTAGAAATGCATGAGGAACATCGGCATGGTAAGATCCTTCCGGAATCCCATCAACCAATTGCTCGATGATTCGTATGGATTGATACATTTCTTCCATACGAACTAAAGTTCGGTGCAACACTGAACCATCTTCTCCCACAGGAATATCAAAATCAACCTTATCATAGAACATGTATGGATTGTCTTTTCTAACATCCCAACCAATTCCACAGGCTCTTAAATTAGGTCCGGTGAATCCATAATCAATTGCGGCTTCAGCGGTCAATCCACCGATACCTGCAGTTCTTTCTTGGAATATTTTATTTCGAATTAAAAGATTATTGAATTCTTCGATTGCAGGCTTAAGCCCCTTACAGATCATCTTGACATCTTGAACAAATTCAGGATAGATATCTCTTTCCATTCCACCCACGCGGCAAAATGTCGTTGTAAGCCTAGCGCCCGTGAGCTTTTCTAGAACTTGATAGATATTTTCTCTATGATGAAATAAATGCAAAAAACCCGAGAAAGCTCCAATATCCACACCCAAGATGCCAACGCAAACTACATGATCCATAATCCTGGACAATTCGCTTATAATCATACGGACATAAGTTACTCTATCGGGGACTTGAATCTCCATCATCTTTTCAACAGCTAGTATCCATCCAATATTATTCATGGGAGTGGACACGTAGTTCATACGATCTGTACAAACTAAAAATTGATTGTAATCGTATCTTTCGCCCAGTTTCTCGAAACAACGATGCACATAGCCTATAACCGATTCGGCTTCCACAATTCTCTCGCCATCCAATTGGATAACAGTCTGGAGAATACCGTGTGTAGCCGGATGCGAAGGACCTAAATTAACTAAAAGGTGACCTTCCGGGAGATTTTTATATTTCTGATTAAAATGTTCTTTGGTCTTTTCATACATCACCATAGGTCAGTTAACTCTCCTTCGCTATATCTTCATCGATGTGAATTTGGAGCAAGTTTTCGATTAAGTAATCTTGACCCGGCCCCTCCAACGGGTAATCTTTTCTTAATGGGTGACCCACGAAATTGTCAGGAAGCACAATTCTTTCCATAAATGGATGCCCGATAAATGAGATTCCGAATAGATCATAAACTTCCCTCTCAGGCCAATTCGCACCTTTAAAAACTCCGGTGAGCGATGGGATAGCTTCGCCCTCTTCTACAGGAACACGAATCTGAATCAATGTATGATTACCGGATTTAAATGACTTCAAAAGATAAACCACTTCGAAACGAGGATCTTTTTTATCCATCCAGTCAATTGCGGTCAGATCGTTCAAAAAACCAAAAGCCAAATCTTTATCTTCCTTGAGAGCCTTGATAACGGGTACTATACCCTCAGGATTAATGGATATATTCGGAATATTGGATTCTACAGGTTCCTTGTTTAAAAGAAATGCCGAATGATTCTTGGCTAAGAAGGTTTTGACAAGTTCTATCATTGAACCACCAATGGCTTGTTTCTTTCATTCAGTTCCTGGATCTTTCGCATAACTTCTTGTCTACGAGATTCTAGACCTTGAGTCTTAACTTTTTCTTGTAGCTTCATAATTGCATCCAATATTGCTTCCGGTCTGGGAGGACATCCCGGGACATATACATCTACCGGAAGAATCCTATCTATTCCTTGAAGCACACCATATGTGTCAAACATTCCACCGGAAGAAGCACATGCTCCCACGCTTACAACATATTTTGGTTCAGAAAGCTGCTCGTATACTTCACGAAGTACAGGAGCCATTTTATAAGTAAGAGTTCCCAAAACTAAAATCATGTCAGCTTGACGTGGGGAAAATGATGGACGTTCTGCACCGAACCTAGCTATGTCATTATCCGAACAAGCCGTACCCATATACTCGATTCCACAGCATGCCGTAGCAAAAGGATAGGGCCATAGTGAATAGGATTGACCCCATTGCACAACAGATTCCAAATTGGCTACTTGAGCCATATCTCCGAGCATCTGCCCGGGTTTACTTAATAAATCTCTTAATCCCATTCCAAAGCTCCTTTTTTCCACTCATAGATCAAACCAACAGTTAGAATGAATAAAAATACAAACATAGATAAAAACATAAACATGCCGAGACCGGCTTCTTTAAATCCAAGCAAGTTCACAGCCCAGGGAAATAAAAATACTGCTTCAATATCGAAGACAATAAATAGCACCGCTACTCTGTAGAATTTGATATTAAAAAGATTTCGGGCGCCTCCATAGTATTCCACCCCACATTCAAATGTGTCTTGGGGTTTACTTTTTTTCTTGGGATTGAGAAGGAATGCCAATCCAAGAATTGCTACAGAGAATCCAACTCCTAAGAGAAGTTGAAGAAGAATGGGTGCGAAGGTTTCCGGTGCTGTTGCCATGATAAGATCTAACTCTAGATTCTTACTATTTAGACAGGGGTCAAGCTAGAATTTAGGCAATTTTCTAAAAATTAACCGTAATTCTTCTTGCCGGTTGACTTCCAAAGACTTAGCAACTGATTTTTGAGATTTCGATCCATTCCCTGTTCTGATGGGAAATAAAATTGTAGATTTTCCTCTTGGAACTCATTCGGAAAATAGGATTCATCCACAAATCCACCTGGATAATCATGAGGGTATTTATAACCAAGGGAGGCACCTTCTTTTTTATGGAGGAATGTTGGAGCATTTCGCAAATGATTGGGAATATTCATAGTCTTTACATGGCTTCTGACAAATTCCTGAGTTTTTCGGAGAGCGATATAGCTGGCATTCGACTTGGGACAGGACGCCAAAAAAGTTGCTGTCTGTGCCAAGGGGATCTCAGCTTCCGGCATTCCAATTTTTTCCACAGCTTGCAGAGTTGCCATGGCAAGTGGCAAAGCGTGAACGGAAGCATTGCCCACATCTTCGGAGGCGAATACAACCATTCGCCTAGCAATAAACAGGGGGTCTTCTCCTCCTTCCAGCATATAAACCATATAAAGAAGAGTAGCATCCGGGTCGGAACCTCTCATGGATTTTATAAATGCAGAGATCAAATCATAGTGATTTTCTCTGTCCTTGTCATACGCAACAATTCGGTTGTCTAAAAAATCAGATATATCACTTTCGGAAATCTCTGATAACTCAGGAAATAAAGAAAAGACAGCTTCCAAGTTAGTCAATAATTTTCTTGCGTCATTTCCGGAAGAAAAGATAAGTAAGTCTGTTGCTCCTTTTGAAAACTTTCTTCCTTCACCCTCTTTTTCCAAGGCTTTGTTCAATACAATTTCCAAATCAGTTTTGTCCAGAGCTCCGAGTTTAAAAATCTGCATGCGAGAAAGAAGAGGTCTATTGATTCGAAAGCCCGGATTTTCCGTGGTAGCACCGATTAAAATAATTTTACCGGTCTCCACACTTTCCAACAAGCTATCTTGTTGTGCCGAAGAAAATCTGTGAATCTCATCCAAAAATAAAATGATGGTTCCTATTTTTTCCGCTTCGGCAAATACTTCACGAACTTCCTTTACACCGGAAGATATTGCACTTAGAAACCGAGTGGGAAGCTTCCATTGTTGTGCCAATAAATACGCAAGCGTGGTTTTACCGGAACCGGGCGGTCCATACATTAATAGAGATACCGGTTTGGAAAATTTTTTTAGATCATGAATTACCTTAGCCTGACCTACCACATCATCAAAGCTAGTTGGTCGAAGTCTATGAGCCAAAGGGATGTAATTTGAAGAAAATAAATTCATATTCTATAATTAAAAAAAGATACTATTTGCCTTGTTCATTCTATGTCGATGGTGTGGAATTTTCCGATAGCAATTCTTTGCACTCTCGAACAGTTTCAAAGATATTATTTTCATAGATGTCGCAACCGGAATGACAACAGACTAATCTATTTTCAGATAGCTCTCCACATAAATACCTATGAATTTCTTTTAGATAGTAGTTGGGGAGGCGGTATTTTTTTAATACCGTTAGAATTATCTCATCCGGTGTCGGAGGAAATAACCGAACTTCTTCCATTCTACATCCATCCCCAGAGCATGGCATAATAGTAAACTACCATTCTCAAAATACGAAATTGAGAAGCGACCAGAAACATTTTAAAACTCATTTTAAAAGAACCTACAGTATACGCCATCCAAGAATAAGGAATGGGTGTCATCGCCGCAAGAACTATTGCCCAAAAACCAAATCTTCTAAGGTATGGTAGTAATTTGTCCTCATAGCGAAGAATGATTTTTCTTCCCAAGGAAAACCTTGGAATGAGAAATCGTCCAATCGAATAAGAAATACATCCACCAACTATGGAGCCTACTGAAGTCGAAAAAAGCACCCAAAAAGCATCCAATCCTGCAGCAATTGAGAACATAAGAAATGCGTCCGGAGGAACAAATGCAGGCAAGGAATCACTCATAAGCATTCCCAAAAACAATCCGGGATATCCAACATACCGAATGAACATCTCGGAATAAAAGATCAATTCTTCCCTAGCGTAAACACCCAATAACAATACAATTACAACAACTATCAATATTGCGAAAATGGTCTGGGCAAATAATCGAACTAAACTTTCTTCTCTACTATCGGATAAAGAATCCACCAAATTTGCTTGATTCTCTTTTTTAGAATGGATTTGGGGAGTTAGATCTGTGTTCCTACCTCGAAAGATATCCTTCATTCCTTTAATTCCACCATTCTCATTTTAATCCAATCATGGATTCTTTGCTTGGATTCTTTTATTAATTTTGGCAATTCATCGAATTCTTCCGAGGAAAACTTTTGTAAAACATAGTCCGCAACGGCAAAATCCGGATGCACCGGTTTACCGACACCAAAACGAAGTCTATGGAATCCTTTGTCACCCAACCTCTCGACTATATCTCCCAAACCATTGTGACCAGCGGTTCCACCTCCGACCTTGTTCTTGATCTTACCGAATGGAATATCAATTTCATCGTGAACAATCAGTATATTTGCAGGTGGAATTTTGTATAGTTTAGAAATTCTTGCCACTTCTTTACCGGAAAGATTCATATATTCTTGTGGTTTAACCAAATGAATGGTAAATTCATCTTGCGAATATTTCGAGTAAATGGAATTCTTATCGTTTCCCCAAGATAGGGAGCTATCTTCCAACCATGAATCTAGAATTATAAATCCTATATTGTGTCTGGTTTTTTCATATTTGCTACCGGGATTACCGAGACCTGCAATTAGTAAATGTTTCATACATTTGCGGATTCGGAAACAAATTCATTAGTTTCAGAATTTAGAGTCAATATGATATTCATCATTTTTTCTGTAGCCTTCATTGCCGCTACAATCTGATCGGAATCAACCCCAATGGTTCTTATAGGAATTGGATCATCTTGTTTCTTCCATGTAATGACTGTTTCGACCAATGCATCTGTTCTTCCACCGGGAGGAATACGAACCTCATAATCATAAAGCCTGGGAAGTTTTATATCTATGGATTTGGTTATCTGATACAATGCTGTCATAAATGCATCATAGCCTCCATCTCCACTCGCTTCAGACTGATAGATTTCTCCCTTGATTGATACTTTCAGATTAGCTCGAGGAGGGCATCCCATACCGGACTCCACCTTACAAGAAACAATATTAAATACAATTCGTTCGGAATCTCCGGATACATCTGCAATAATAAAGGGCAAGTCTTCGGGAGTCACTGTTTTGTTCTGGTCACCCAGTTCAATAATTCTCTCCAGAACTTTCTTTTCCATTTCCGGAGTTAAAACCAAACCAAGTCGCTTTAGATTCTCGGAAAGGCTAGCCTTACCGGCTAGTTTTCCCAGTGCATAACTTCTAAGTCTTCCGAATCTTTCAGGAAGTATTGGATTAGCGTAGAGATTCCCTTTTTTATCTCCATCGGCATGAACGCCCGCCGTCTGAGTAAAAACATCTTCACCCACAATAGGTCGATTCGCAGAAATTCTTTTTCCACTGAATACTTCCACCAAACGAGAAGCATTCGTTATTTCTTTTTCATTGATTCCTGTGTTGGCTTGTAATTTGTCATGAAGTGCAGTAACCACGGCTTCCAAGGGCGAATTTCCCGCTCTCTCACCAAGACCGTTTACAGAGACATGTATCCCTTTTGCTCCGGCTTTTACCGCCGCCATGCAATTAGCTACTGCTAAATCATAGTCATTATGACCGTGAAATTCCAAATGCATATCGGGAAATTCGTCCAGAATCATTCGAATTCCATCAAATGTCTCAAAAGGACTTAACACACCAAGTGTGTCGGGCAAAAATAAATAATTGATATCTTCTTTGGAGAGATGACTTACGAAGTCCATGACATAACCGGGGCTATTGCGGAATCCATTGCTCCAGTCTTCCAAGTAGACATTCACTCGAAAGCCCAGCTTTCTTGCATTGTGAATTACATCGGATACTTCTGAAAAATGTTCTTCGGGAGTCTTTCGCAACTGCTTTTCCAAGTGATGTAAAGAACCCTTAGTAAGTAGATTCAGAGTTCCCACACCTGCTTGTTTCATCCAATCGAGAGTTTTACCTCCATCTACAAATCCCAATATCTCAATTCTATCTTGGAGAGACTCTCCCCTTGCCCAGTTCATGATATTCTGAACAGATGCAAGTTCTCCTTTGGATACTCTCGCTGAGGCTATCTCAACACGATGAACGTTGAGTTTTTGGAGTAGAAATTTAGCAATATTTAACTTTTCCGCAGATGAAAAACTCACTCCTTGAGTCTGTTCTCCATCTCGAAGTGTAACATCTAGGATCTGGATGGCGTCATTAGATGTATTATAATTTTTTTTTGTATCAAACATATTGAACTCTATTGTTGGTTTAACTCTTCCAACCTGGATTTAGCCAATTCCTGCCAATATGTATTATCATAAAACGGAAGAATTTCGTTTAAGAAATGCATTTCCATTGTTACAGGTGTAGGTCTGAGGTTTCCATAGTATTTGTCTCGAAGGCTATCCGAACGTTGTATTTTTATAAACTGATCTGCCTTTTGTAATTTAAGAGTAACGAGATCTTTATCAAGTAAATCTTTCAAGCTAGGATTGGGATCTTCAACACCGTAGGGATCGTTTTCGTCTGTTTTCTGAACAGATGCCATATAGGTTCCCAGGAAACGAATTCCTCCTGGAATAGGTTCTATGGGCATGGATTGAAAAGATTTATAAGGATCCATAGGAAATCTTCGTATAATTGTAGTCAGCAATCCCTTGCTACTGGATTTACGAAATGTATAGGCAAGTTCTGTAATAACATATTTCTTACCGGGCTCGAGAGCCACCAAGGTGAAGAAATTACTAGTTTCCGTAAACTTCATTTCCAAAAATTCATTGGAAAGTTCATCCTCCTTGGTTCTGGATTCAGAAAGATCCAAAGGTTTAGTAGTTAATTTCTTATTTTGGTTATCAATAGAGACAATTTCTTCCAATTTGATATACGGAACAGTTAAATTCGTATAAAATGTTCCGGAACTGGAATTGATTACATTCATCACATTTCTTTCTTTCGGGGAGTAGATAAACAGCCCAAAACCAACCATACCATAATTGCTTTTGTCTTGGTCAGTATTGGGAGTAAACGAACGAATGATAGGCTTAGAGCAACCTACTCCCACCATTCCAAAGAAGGATAGGAGTAATATTGCCAATATACAATTTTTGTTTTTTTTTATTGTCATTAAAATATTTAGTTACTTACAAGCAACAATCAAGTCTCCACCGGCTTTTACTTCACCAGCTTCGTTCTTGGCTTCCACAGTAACTGTTACCAGTTTTTCTCCGTTATCTTCTTTCTTGCGCTTAACGGTTCCCACACAAGTTAGAGTTTCACCCGGCTTGGTCATTGCCTTGAATTTCACACCGAAGAAACGGATATCCTTTTGATCTGCCCAGGATGTACAGAGTCTTCCGACTTGAGCCATAACATACATACCATGTGCAATGGTTCCGTCTAATCCTGCCTGCTTGGCAAAATCCGGATCGTTATGGATAGGATTGAAATCTCCACTTGCACCCGCATAACGAACTAAATGTGCATGAGTAATTGTTGGAACAGATACAGAAGGGATTTCTTGCCCTACTTCTAATTTATCGAATTCTAATTGAGCCATTATTCCTCCTACTTATCCTGAGGGCGAATCACTATCGCCATTTCCCCACTCAAGATGGGTTGGTTGTCTTTTTTGCTATAGATGGTAGTCTTAAATGATACCATATCCATCTTCCCTGTTTTTACATCAGAGATTTCAGATTGTGCCCATACATCACCCGGATATAAGACTCTATGATATGTATACTCTTCTTTCAAATGTAGAATTCTGGATAAATCGATACCAATATCAGCCATATCTTGCCAAATTTTTGGATATCCCCAAAAAGTAATTACGGTTGGAAATGTTGGGGGCGATGGAATGTCCTCATACCCGGCTTTTTTAGCCGCTTCCAAATCAAAATAAATGGGAGATGTCTCTCCTATCGCTTGGCAAAATTCTTTAATCTTACCCCTTTCTACTGTAAACTCGAACTTATCAAGTTTCTTACCGATGATGTCTTTCGACAGAGCTTGTTCAGCCATTTGTCCTCCTAGTGTTTGTTTAGCCAATCTTTGGCAGTATTTAATACTTCTTCTTTCTTACCGGGTGCTTCATTCATTGTTTCATGAAATAATCCAGGATAAATCTTCAGTGTTTTGTCTGTGGAACCAATTTTATCATATAAAAGTTCTGATCCGTCTTTTAAAGCGATCATATCCTTTTCTCCATGAAAAATCAAAATCGGAACAGATATCAATTCGACACCGGGGAGAACATTTGCCTCGGCACTCAGCATGAAATTTCCCAGGTATGCCGATATATCACCATGAACGAGTGGATCTTTTTGGTAGGCTTCCACAACGGATTTATCCGATGATAGATAGTTTACATTCAGCCCTGCCGGAATGGCGAGTGCAGGAGTTACAGTAGAGAGAAATCCTGAGAAAAATTTCTTAACTTCCATTGCCGCATCAGTCTTTACTTTCAACGGAATTCCACTGCATACAAGAGCTACCAATTTTTGATGACGAGTTGCTTTCTTGGCATAGGTCGTTACAACCAAAGATCCCATGGAATGACCCATTAGATAGATTTGCGAATTGCCGGTTTCTTTCAATGCATGATCTACCAAAAGATCCAAATCCTCGGCAAATTGCTCAAAATTAGGAACATGTCCCCTTTTGCCCTCTGACTTACCATGACCTCTTGCATCCGGAATGTAAATCGTAAACCCGGAACCGGAAAGGACAGACACTATGTTCTCGTAACGTCCACCGTGTTCTCCAAATCCGTGATGAATGACGAGCAATTTATTTGTCTTGCCAGAATTGGGCGTATACACCCTATAATGATATTTTAGTCCATCGGATGTCTGGATGGAAGATTCTTTGAGTTGATAATTTTCTAATCCCTGCATGATTGCCTCTTTATAGAGAGGAAAATATTTTGGGAGGATTTTATCAATCCTTTTTCAGCATCCGAAAAATTTAGAAAAATATACAGAGGTCGTAATGGAAAAAAATAAAATTTCACCGGAATTGCAAGCAAAGATTCTAAGAGAACATGCAGAAATGCTGACATTGTTGAAATATGCCCCCCAAGACTCTTCGAGTGAAGATTATAAAGAATGGTTAGGAAAAAGGGACAATATAATAAGTAAAATCCAGAAGATAGAACCGGTTTAATCCAATAACTATTTAGGCATGGTTCCCATGCCTAAATTAAAGTAATTTTAGAATAGTTTAGATTATTTACAAGAGTTTTTACAGCGCCCAATTACATTGATGCTCACGTCTTGAATTTCGAAATCCATTTTCGATATTCCGTTTTCTCCTGCTAATTTCAGAGAAGGAATATCCCTGATCATACCGCATTCGGAACAAATCAAATGGGAATGAGGCTCCAAAACTGCGTCATAGCGAGCCGATTCCGAATCTATATTGAGCTTTTTGATAAAACCGGTTTTTACAAGATACTCCAAAGAGTTATAAACTGTTGCAAAACTTATCTTTCCGTAAGAATCTTTGGTTGTATCATATACCATCTTAGCGGTTGGGTGATCTCTTCGATCCTGCAAGTTTTTTAAAACCATTTCTCTATGTTTCGTGAGTGTTTTCATATCCTACCCCTAATTCATCCAATTGTTTAATATTAGGACTGAATCAGTCAATAAAGAATGGGTGATTTTCTGTGGATTTGGGATTGATATTTGTCAATCTTTAGGATGATTCTAAAAATAGGAGGGGGACTTTAATAAACAACGGAATTGACGGAATCGCCTTCGGCGACACAGAAAAAAGATGGTCGCAACCACTTTTCCCCGTCAGGTTGCTCTGTATTAAGAAAAGAGAAGAAGAGGTCGTAAGCATCGCTTCCTCTTAAATCCCAAAATTCCTCTCTTTATCCACGATCTTTTTTCCAATTTTTCTCGCGATTTCCTTCCATTTTCTTCTACCATTCAAGACCAATCCGAGAAAATTTGTAAATGAGGGTTGTATGAGCCAAGAAATAAACGATTTTAAGACCGCAATGTCACGATTTCCCAGCGGAGTTACCGTTGTGACCTACAAAAGCCAAGAAATAGATTCCGGAATCACTGTGAGTGCTTTTTCCTCTGTTTCCCTAGAACCTCCCTTAGTTTTAGTGTGCTTGAACAATTCAAGTCCTGCAGTGGAAGCAATATCTGCAACTAGATCATTTTCAATCAATATTTTAGAGGCTAGCCAAAAGGATGTGTCCAACACATTTGCCAAGGCAGATGAGTCCAGGGTAGCTTACTTACAAACAGCTTCGAGAGTTCGTGGTGTAACGGGAGCATGTCACATTCCGGGAAGTTTGGTCGTTTTGGATTGTGAATTGCATGCAATGCACGATGGGGGCGATCACCAAATTGTAATTGGTAGAGTGAAAGCAACCTCGCTCC
>JAFIGA010000126.1 GCA_020831715.1 Leptospira sp.
ATCAGGAATCCGCGGGCTTGCCGGTTTCTTCTTTAAAAACGCCAAGCCTTTGGACGAAGAAACAATGGAAGAGTGGTCCAATCGTATATTTGGAGAAGAGATTACCTATAATCTCATTGAACCGGCATTAGGAGGAATCTATTCCACTCCTTTATCCAAAATGAGTCCGGAGATGGTGTTTTCCAATTTTTCTCTCCATGAAGATCGCTCCTTTTTTAAAGCGGTGAAATCTCGCCCCAAATCACAGAAACCTAAAATCCGAGGACTCATTTCTTTCCAAAACGGAATGCAAGAATTGGTTGATAAATTATCTACCTATTTGGAAGCAGATAAGAATTGCACAATTGAACTCAATACGAATTCTATTAATTTAGCGAAGATTCGATCGGAAAAAATCTACAATGCTGTAAGAATCTGCCTTCCGATACAATCGGCATATAAACTCTGTTTTTCCGATACTGCTTCCAAGGTATTTTTGGAGAAACACAGTATCCAAGAACCAAATTATCATTCTATAGCAACTCTAACCAGATTCTCCGAAGAATCAATATTTTCCAAACCTGCTTTCGGAGTATTGTTTCCAAAAAATAGTCCGATTAAAGCTAATGGTGTTCTATCAAATGATTCTATCTTTCCGGGGAGGACTCTCAAGGAAGGGATTTTTTCCGAAACTTGGATCTATTCGGGAGATTGGCTCAAAGATACCAATGAAATAGCGCTTCAATCAATTCTGGAAGAAGACAGAATTAAAATAATGAAAAAAGGTTTGATGAACAAAAGTATTGCTGTGTATTCCAAGAAATGGATCGATAGCTTTCCTGTTTATGATGACAATTTATTGAATTTTAATGCTTGTTTGGATGAGGTAGAAGAATACCATTCCACCAACCACAAACCTGTTCAATTCTATGGAAATTACAGAAAAGGAATCGGTCTTAGATCCTTGATAGAAAATGCTCTTAAGGGCTAGTTAGTACTATCCCTAGCCATTACTTTTTCCAAAGCCTCTCTCACCTTTTGGCATTGTTCATTTCCGGGCTCGAGATCTTCCACTCTATGCAATAGCATGCTAGATCGAGAATAATTACCAATATGTCGATGAATGTCTGCTAAATTCAATAGATTTTTTACCAGATTGGGCTCTCTAAGGAAGAGTCTTTCTCCATAATTAAGAGCTTCATTAAAATCTTTTCGCATTTTATAAGCATAGGAAGCTAGATAATAACTTTCCGTATTTTGAGGAAATTCCTCAGCCGCCAAACCAAAATTCACAGAAGCACCTACATAATCCTTGTCTTTTAGAGAATTCTTCGCTGTGGAGATTAAAAAATTCATTCTTTCTTTTTCTTCTGATCTGAAATTTTCAGTCATCATAGAATCAGGATTGTATTCAATGCGAATCAGAGAAAAATCATCTGTTAATTCTCCTTTGGATAAAATAGTCTCTACTGTTCGATCCAATTCACCGGAAGAAGCCTCAACACATTCCAAGAACAAATGTTCATCTTCATTGATGATCCTTTCGCCAGTCTCAGTCATTCCGAACAAAATATCATCTCTTCCATCTGAACCGGCATAGATCACATCTCCCACTTCGAGTTGGTGGGTTTTGATTCGAAATTCCGAATGGAGCCCCATTGTGCCTATCTTTCTTAGTTCTAAAGAATCTTCCAAAAATCCGGCTTTTCCATCTCTATAAAGAACTGTCCAGGGATGCTCAGAATTTACAAAAAATAAAAATCCGGATTTTACATCGATCAAGCCCATTACGACAGACATGAGCATAGAACCATCAAAGGTTTCAAATACAGATTGTAATTCAAGGTAACATTCCTTGAGCCAAGTTTCAGGTCCTTTGCTTAAGGATTCTTTTTTCTGATTGGTACGGTTGACCACAGAGTGAAAAATTACTCCCAACACCAAGGCACCACCTGCTCCCTGGATGGACTTACCCATAGCATCACCATTGACGAAGACAATAAACTCTCTACCCTTGAGATTCAACTTATCTACAATATTGATATCCCCACCGATCTCCATATGACGACCGCGAAATTCGAAAACTTTTTTCTGCTTGGTATAGAATTCGATATTGTAGTCTTCTACTTTGTTTCCCACTCTATTGATAGTGAGTGGGTTGATCAAAAGAGAAGTTAAAAAATAATCTCCGTCTTGTTGAACCTTTAATGCTTGGATTTCTTTTAGAGAATCTTGGAGTTCTTCCGTTCTTGCTTCTACCTTTTTTTCCAGATCTTCATTTAATTCTTCGACTTCGTTATGAATACGAAGGAAACGGTTTGCCAATATAAACGCAATCCCCATCACAAAACTAAAGAATCCAAATCGCATCAGACCAAGATTTTGTAGCCCCATAATCTGCAGAGCACCTGCCGTATCCCATACACCGCACACAATTAAAATTAAAATTCCCAAAAGCAATCTCTTGATATCTGGTTCTTTTCTGCGGATTGCAATCACGGAAACAGTCAAGCTATGTATCATAACATAGAGAACACTAAACTGCCATAACTTGAGATGAGTGTTTAGGTTTGATGCGGGTCCGAATACAGTTGCCAGTGCATTAATTACAATGAGACCGCCATATATTTTACTGAATATGGAAACCTTTCCCAGAAAAAACCGATCCAAAAACATAATCATAAACACGGGTATTATATAAACTGTTGTGAATTCGATTCTCTTGAGAAGAATCCCATCCAAATCAAGTTCAAAGACCGCGTTGCTTCTTGTATAAATATAAACCGCTAGCAAAGCTCCAAACAATCCATAATACAAATTATACTCTTCTTGGGGTCTCTTATAATAAAATAAAAAGTGATACAATCCCATGAATAAATATAGGAAGCAAAGCATTAAAGTTACTCGTTCGGATGTTAGAGATAAATGATTCTCCCACAAATCAATAGAAATAGGTTCATCATTTTGTTTGGGCCATATATCTATATTATATCCCGGATATCCCGCCAAAACAATTCGAAGTTCATTATCACCCACAAATAAATCTTTCTCCAAAATGGGGATGATTTCGTGACGCATAATAATGGCTTTCTTCAATTCATTATCTTCAATAGACCCTTTGATTAATTGAAGCTTTCCATTCCAATATATTTCATAATAACTGGCGATGTATGGGAGATGAATGCTAATTGGCTTGGAGTCAAATGCTTGGATCATTTCCGGAGTGAAATTTATTGTTTTTTTTGCAGTTATATAGCGTAACCCGGGTTCAAATCGTAAGGAAGCATGATCATCTCCAATCGGAAGCTTCTCTAATTTTGTCCAGTTTTCATTGTTTTCGCTAAGGTCTTTGGTGGACTTAATCAACCAATCATTTGCCAGGTCGATTGGCTCGGAAATTATCGGAATCGACCAAACCGATAAGAAAAAAGTGATTAAGTAAATAATTTTTTTCATTGTCTATGATAATAGTTTAATCTTAAGATTTCTTTTAAAGACATCCTCAAATAAATCTCTATTTTCGTCAAGAGCATAGATTTCCAAATGGGGATCTGATCTTTTTTTTGGCTTAAGAATCATATTGATATCTTTATCCCAGATCTCACATTTGAGATCTTCAATGTTCTTTTTCAATGATCGATCCATCGCATCGGCAAGTTTCAACATTGCTGCAAGTTTTTTCACAAGTAATTGATCTTCACCGGATAGTATTTTAAACTCTTCATGCTTGGATTTAGGCATGGATTTTCGATGGTATCGTGCCACCTGTGCAATAATTTCAATTTCCGTATTGGAAAAACCTACCATTTGTTCGGAGTTTCGAATGATATAATAGCTATGTTTATGATATGCACTATGAGAAATGGCAAGTCCAACCTGATGGAGCGATGATGCCGCCTCCAACAACTCCCGCTCTTCATCCCCTAATCCGTGTAGTGGAGTCAAGATATCAAAAAGTTTTAGGGCAAGATGAACGACATGTTTGGCATGATCTTTTCCGGCAGGATAGAGATTTGCAACAGATTGAATTGCTTTGGAGCGAATATTATCCGGTGTGTGGAATCCGGTTTTTTCATAGCGTCTCCACTTTCGAATTGTATCATACACAATTCCTTCCCGGAGTGCATAATCACTGATTGTAAGATTTTTGATCTGAAAGGATCGAAACAATTCCTCCAAAACAATAGATCCGGCGACTATGATATCGGCTCTTTTTTCTTCCAATCCACTCAATTTGGCTCTCTTTTTGAAAGTTGGGGCTTGGTTGAGATCGTCCCTTACTTTTTTCAATTCCTCATAAGAAAACTCAAATCCGTTCAATCTGTCCCTTTTTTCCCCACGTTTTGCCAAAATCATAGAACCCAAAGATGTAACTGATCCCGATGAACCGATGACAATTTCCGGTTTGTACTTTTGAATCTCGGGAACCAAGGGAAGGATCATAGACTCAATATGAAATCGACACTTCTGAATATCACTTGCCTCGATGACTTCTTTTTTAAAAAATCTTTCAGTGAGACGAACCGCACCCAATTTAAGAGACTGAGAGAACAAAACGTCCGACTTTTCGCCGATTAAAATTTCCGTACTCCCTCCCCCGATATCTATCATCATAATTCGCTTTTTGTAAACCGGCAAGCCCTGCAGAATCCCTAAATAAATCAATCTGGCTTCTTCCAATCCGTTGATTATATCAATCTTGATGCCGGTTTCTTTTCGGACTTTTTTAATAAAGATATCACTGTTTTGTGCTTCTCTGAGAGCACTGGTTGCTATGGCACGAATTTCCGCTTTATGCGAATCGGCAAGAGTTTTGAATCTTTTCAAACAAGATATTCCTCTATCCATTGCTTCATCTTGGATCAGCGAATAATCGCTGGAGCCTGAACCTAGTCGAACAGACTCTTTTTCCTTGGAGATAGGCTCGGTTGTTCCATCGGATCTCACTCTCACAATGAGCATGTGAAATGAATTGGTTCCCAAATCGATTGCTGCTAAATTCTTTTCTTTCATAAAAATGGTTTTTTCAGACTATATTAAGGAAATTTGAAGGTAAATACTTTTTTTTTCGATTCCTTCTTGCTCTCCGATGTAAAAAAAATAGCATGGATATTGTAGAATTGCTTTAGGAATTTACCTAAACGTTGGATATTATATATAGCAAGCTGTCCAGGAACACTGAATGATTTTCGATAAACTATACGCTCTTTTTTCTAATGATATGGGTATTGACCTTGGTACGGCCAATACATTGGTGCACGTGAAAGGACAAGGAATTGTACTTTCCGAACCTTCCGTAGTTGCCGTTCAAGCATCCACCGGAAGGGTGTTGGCTGTTGGTCAAGAGGCCAAGAGAATGCTAGGCCGAACTCCAGGTGATATTGTGGCAATCCGACCTATGAAAGACGGTGTAATCGCCGACTTTGAAACAGTGGAAAAGATGATTCGCTACTTCATTGCAAAAGTTCACAACAGAACAACATTTGTGAAGCCCAGAATTGTGATCGGTGTTCCCTCAGGCATTACAGAAGTTGAGAGAAGAGCGGTTCGTGAATCTGCTGAACAGGCAGGGGCAAGAGAGATCTTCCTGATTGAGGAAGCACTAGCAGCGGCGATTGGAGCGAACATCCCTATCCAGGAACCTGCGGGAAATATGATCGTTGATATTGGTGGTGGAACCACAGAAATCGCGGTTATTTCGCTGGGTGGAATGGTAATCGCAGAATCCATCCGAACAGGTGGAGACGAGTTTGACGAAGCAATCATCAAATACCTTAGAAACCAATACAACTTGGTAGTGGGTGAAAGAACTGCTGAAGATATCAAGCTTACCATAGGAAATGCATTTACTGACAAAAAAGTCGATACCATGGAAGTAAAAGGACGGGATGCTATTTCCGGTCTGCCCAGAACTCTGGAATTGGACAGCAATGAAATCCGAAAAGCACTCAAAGAACCAACCGATGAAATTCTTGATGGAATCAAATCCGTGTTGGAAAGAACTCCACCGGAACTTGCAGCGGACATCGTTGAAAGAGGTGTGATTCTAACCGGTGGTGGATGTCTTCTCAGAGGATTAGAGCTTTATTTGTCCAAAGAAACAGGTGTGCCGGTATTTAGAGCGGAAAACCCTTTGACTTGTGTAGTTCTAGGAACCGGAAGATACCTTGATGAACTAAAATACATCAAACCTGGGATTCGATAGAAGAAATTTTTCTTTTCATTTTTTCCCATGTTTACATATTGAGACATAACTTTTTATGCTATGGGAAAAAATATCAAAAAATAAAGAAGTAGCTTCCCTACTTTTTGTAATCATATTCTCAATAACCTCGCTAATTTGGAATGCAAACTTTCTGGTTAGCGGAATTGCCGGATTCCAACGAATAGGGGACTTTGTATCGGGGTCTATCGATACTTTCGGTGCCCTGATTAAGTCCATTTACACTAAACTTGAGTCATTTGAAAAAGTCCGCGAAGAAAGGGATTCTTGTTTAAATGTAATGGAAGACTATTACAAGTTAGATCAAGAACTTGCTCGTCTTAAATCCGAAAATGAAATCCTAAGAAAAGAACTCACCTTTCAAACAACTCAAGAATACCCTACTGTCCGAGCCGAAATTCTATCTGTTCGCCTAAATACAATTTATCGAACCATTATTATCAACAAGGGTTCAGAAGATGGAATCAAACCATATATGCCAGTAGTTGCAAGAACTCTCGATGATAAAGGAAGATTTATTGAGGCGTTAGTTGGGAAGATTATTGCTGTTGGATCATCCACATCTGTTATTCAACCTGTGATCAACTCCAACTTCTCTATGGGTGTGATGGTTCCCAATACGAGCCTTTGGGCAAGCCTTTCCGGGAATTCCGGTCGAGGATCCGAAGCAGTTATGGAATTTATTGATTCCGGGATTGTCATCGATCCAAAAGCATTCGGAGCATTTCCTATGGGACCAACTACCGCCCCCGGTACACATAGTACAGTTATTCCGGAAGGATTGAATAAAATTGGACGAAGTGTCCATACATCAGGTGGCTCAGGGGTGTTTCCTCCGGATATTCCGGTTGGTATTATTACCGAAGAGGGTCCCAGAGAAGGGTCATTTAAAACGGCATATGTCAGACCTTACGTTCAATTCGATAAGCTTGAATATGTTACTGTTATAAAGAAGCTTCCCGAAAAATGGATTGAAAAATGGCCGGAGGAAAGGGCTGTAAAAATCGATAATCCTTATTTGGGAGAGATTAATTTCCCTGACGAAGAAAGAAAGAAGCTAGAAAAAGAAAGATTGAAAGAGCAACAATTGCAAAAGAACAAGAAAAAACAAGAAAGTCAAGGAGGTGATTCAGAATGATCGTTGAAAAACTCGTCATAGCTGTAGGTATCCTCTTCAGTCATTTCTTGAATGGCTCCACTATTTTCGAACTAGGTGGGTCTTATAAACCGGATTTCATGATGATATTTGTAATCTTTTTCGCACTAAGAAAGGGACCCTTATACGGACTCTGGATTGGCTTTTTCAGTGGGTTACTCACAGACTCAGGGCTGGGTGGTGAAACAGGTGCGGATCAAGTTGTGTATTATAAAATTGGTCTGCATAGCTTGAGTTATTCTGTGATTGGTTATGTTATGGGTAAATTCACTCGAAGTGCCTATAATGAAAATTATCTTTCTATCACTATTTACACTTTTACCTTTACACTC
>JAFIGA010000129.1 GCA_020831715.1 Leptospira sp.
TTCACTGAAGGCTTGTTTGGAATTTTTTGAAAACAAGGTGAAAGGATGACTTTTATAGATCAGATTGTTCTTCCTGTATTCATCATATGGTTCTTGGGATTGGTTTTGGTCTTTTTTCGAAAGGATATAGATTTACACTGGAAGATTAGTTTTTTGTTTTTGTTTATTGTATATTTTGTGGTTTTTGGAAGGGAATGGTCTGCAGCATTGGATAGATTGGAAGAGCAGCCCTCATGGGAGATTCGAAATTGGATTTATGGTATTGGGAAGGCTTTATTTTATTTTTTATTTATATTATGGCCCATCACATTGATTCGTTTATTTTATTCGTCATCCAAAGAATTGGCTAGATTAACATCATCCATTATCGTTTCGGTTACGGTAGTATACTGGTTTTTATTTTGGTTGTATTTTCGTTTTCAAGAATCGGTGGATGGTTTTTTCTACGGGAGATTTTTAGAATGGTTTTGAAAAAATATTTTTCGATCATATTTTTCCTAATTGGTTGTTCCTATAATATCAATATGCAAGGAAAAATTACCCATCCACAAACTGAAGATGGATGGAAACTTAGTTTGGAACATTTTGTTCCGGCTAAAGGAATCACCAAAAAAAATCCGGTTATTTTGTGCCATGGATTGGGTGCTAGTAGAACCTATTATAAGTTAAATGAAGAAAGGTCTATGGTTCAACTTTTATTGAACCAAGGCTATGAAGTTTTCTTATTGGATTTAAGAGGTCGCTATTCCGCCGGAAACCCGGGATTATTTTTTGGGGATAAAACATTTTCTTATAATTTTGATGATTATGTAATCTATGATATGGATGCGGCTATTACCGAAGTATTAAAAATATCCGGTAAAGAATCGGTAAATTGGGTCGGTCATAGTATGGGTGGAATGATTGCCTATTCAAGGATTGGAAGCTATGGAGAGAAAAGAATTGCCAATCTTGTTACTATTGGATCTCCTTTTTCATTTTCTGAACCGAATGAAGCAATTAAGAATATGAATAAGATGAAAAGCATGACTCCCTTGCTTCCCGTGGTTCCTGCAAGGAGACTTGCCAGAATAAAGGCGGGGATTCGTGTTCCTATTCTTCCCGATGGTTCTGTAATAAATTTAATCTATTGGCCTGATAATATCGATTTGAATATTCAGAGAGGCATGCAGTTGACCACAGTCAATGATATTGCCATTCCTGAAATCAATCAATTTTCAAGCTGGGTAGAGAAGGGTAATATTCATAGTAATGACGGAAAAATTATTTATTCCAAAAATTTAAAAAATATAAAAATTCCAACTCTCTTGGTTTGGGGAACCAGAGATAATTTAGCTCCCGGAATGGTAGTGCGCAGAGTTTATGACTCGATAGGAAGTAAAGATAAGTCCATTCATATAGTGGGACGATCACAAGGGCACTCGGAAGATTATGGACATACGGATCTCATAGTTGGACGAAATGCAGATAAGGAAGCCCTATTTCCGATAGTTACTTGGTTGAATGAAAGGAATTAATTATGGATATTTCTAAATTAAAAAGCATTTTGAATTCATCAAAAGTTTCAATAGTTAGAATTAGTACAATTTTATGTTTTGTATTTCTAATAATGCATTGTTACTCCGGAAAAGCAATTCAGCTGGATAGCGAAATAAAAAGACCCGGAAGTGGAAAAAGTTCTGCGATTCGAATCTACGAATTTGGTGAAACTAAAAAGTCTCAATCAATTATTTTATTTTCTCCTGTGTTTTGGAAAGATGACTTTTTATGGGATGATCGAGATTCCTTAATACCGTATCTCCTATATAAAAATTACAAAGTATATATGATTTCTTGGGAAGAACCAAATTTAGATACAAAAACTCTTTATAATACAATACAAAGTGTTATATCCACTTCATCGGAATCTAAAATTTACTTTGGTGGAATTTCTATTGGAGGACAAAAGCTTGCCAAAGTTTTATCCGAATATCCTTCCAAGGACTTTCCTAAATTGGAAAAAGTTTTTTTTCTGGGAACAGGATTTGATTATGATTATCCCAAATCATTTCTTGAACATTCTCAAAGTATTAAAAAAGAATCCCTCGTTCCCAGACTTTTTTTGGAAGAAAAATTTCGGAGTTATGCAACCGGAAACACAACAGTGGATAGAGTTTCTCCTCAAGTGAATTCGACCTTTGGGAATGAATCAAAAATTTCCTTTGGTTTTTTCTGGGGAAAGATCGATTCTGTGTCTCCGGAGGAGTCGATTTATTCATACTATAATAGCAAACTAAAAATAAAACCGAATCAGGTGAGGGACAATTAATTTAGGATTGCCAATGGAAAAAAAATCGATTATGATCATGGGTATCTGATTCGCGGGAAGACTGCCAGAAAAGAAGTCTATCCCCGGATCACAGATTGGCTGGAGTTGAATAACTAAAAATCATAAAATATTTTCTATAGCAGATTTTAGCTGAGAAAACATAACTCCTTCATCCAGTCGATTTCCATCTTGGGAGCGAATTAAGAAGCTATCTCGAATCTGTCCTTGATTGGAAAGGGCAGAGAACGTAATAATATCTATTCCAAAAAAATGAAGAATCTGTGTAATCTGAAACAATACACCGGGTCTATCTTTCATTCGAATATCCATAACTGTAAAATCGCTTGAAACCGGGTTGTACAATTTAACAACAGCTGTAGGATCCGGGATTCTGTGGCTATGGAGAGAGTTGAGATCTTTTTGTTCCATATAGTCAAAGGCACTGATGCCATGGTAAAAAATCGAATTGAGGTCATCTCTAATGGATCGAAGCTTTTTTTCTGTCATGTCTTCTCCTGTCTGAGATTTCAAAACAAAAACATCCTGCACAGTTCCTTCATGAGAAGTTTCTGCCATGGCTTCTAGAATATCCCATCCGTGGGCGTATAGGACAGCCGTAACTCGATAGATGATCCCCATTTCATCACTGGACACAGTTACCTTGAGAAGAGTTGTGTCCTTCCGGGGAACACAAGACAGATGTAGACTTTTTTTAAGCGAAATGTCTATTTTTTCAGCAACTGCACTCATTTTTATGCCTCCTATAATTGTTTTCCAACACTATAAGAGTTATTGCAAATTTTATACCAACTAGAAGTTTTTTGGGAATAATCAGAATGCGATTTTTACACCGACATTGGCTGATTGTATATTTTTGGATGCCATAGCTTCAAATAATAATTTCACGAATCCTACATTTAGCTCAAAGCCACCAACCACATAGCTTAGATTATTGGGAGCATTTCCCTTTCCTCGAAGTCCTATGGAGAGAGTTCCTGTTTCGGTTGTTCCTGTAAGATTTGCCAGAGCAGCTTGTTGCGCAGGTGTCAAATTGCTGGAAATCAAAGCATCCTCAACTCTGAGAGAAAGGGGGCCTTGCTTTTGAAACTCCAAGGACGAATTTCCAAAATTCAAACTCGTTCCCACTCCAACGAATAGGGTCAAAACATAGAACATACGAAATCCGGTTCTAACATCCAAGGGTATGCTTGTAACGGAAGATTTATAATTGAGAGTCGGAAATCCTCCCCAGGTTCCAATTGAGGGTCCCAATGTCACAGCTTGGCTGGTAGGATCATTGTAGAGAAGTGAAAAATTTTGCCTTTGGTAATGAACACCTGTTCCTATTGAAATACCGCTAAATTCGAATATTCCAATTCCATCACTATAATTGGGAACAACATGAAATCGAATCATGAATCCATAATTTGCAATATCACCGCTGAGATTGATTTTATCGTCTTGCCTCTTGATAATATCTTGAACATCCGATTGGGCAAAATTATACTGAAAGCCATGTAAATATACATTGAATCTATGCAGAAAGGACGAATACTCCGATACGGTGTCGGAAGGACCGTCACCCATAAGCCATCCGAGATTGAATGCAATATTTATATTTGGCGCAACCGATGCGCCTACATTAGGCAGTCCTCTGAAAACTAAATCTTGGGAAACAATATCAACATCTTGTTTTTTTTGACCTGCAAGAGTAACCCCGCCACCTATTTGAAAACGATTCACAATGCCCGGACCCATCATAGCCGAATTGATGTTTCCCAGAACTGCGGCTTCGGTCATTGTCGATAACACCTTATCCGTATATTGTGCTTGAATTGCTGTATCAACTTGATTCAATTGGAATCGAATATTTTCAGGAAGGATATCACAGGCGGCACCGGTGCATGTCACCTGAGCAGTCAACTCCCTTCCCGGAGAGTAAACGAGTACCATCAGTATAATTCCGTATAGAATCCCTGAGCTGACTTTTCGATAAATCTTAAGCACCTTACTCTCCAATATCGGAATTTCTACTACCCATTCTAAAGATCACCCAACCAATTTTCCAAATCCGAATAACTAAAATGCTTCCGAATCAGACGATTGCCTCGAAATACCAATTTTAATTTTCCGAGTTTATTTTCCAATTTTGGGCAGGCGAGAGCATGAGTGTTTCCCAATCTCCTAAAGGAGTTTGGTAGCTCTTCATCAAAAACCCAAAAAACCTCTCTATCTAGATTTTCTAACACAGATTCTGAATAAGGATTGGGATTGTATCCGAATAAAATTTTGTATTTTTGGTTATTTTGGGATTGGGGCAAATGAACAGGGCGAATCCACAGAAAAGATCCCGAATTAAAGCTAAATGTAACCGGTTCTTCCGGTGAATCGCCCTTTCCTAAGGGAAGAAAAAATACTTTTCCACCTTCTTGTTCCAATTTTTCCTTTTTTTGGCTTAAAAAATTTCGAATTGTTTCCTTTTGTAAAAAATCTACTCCTCTGCAATGAAAATAGATATGAATCTCTTCCGTTTTAGGAGGAATATAGCTTGTTTGTAAATTTTGTGGATTTGTAAAAGCTAAATTGGGAAGAATTAAAATGAATAAAATCAATAGCGCTAAAAAGTAGCTATTTTTAGTCCGTTGAATTTTTCTATAAAATGTAAGCACAGTCTTATATTCCGATTCTTGGATCAAAAATCAATACAATAATCTGTCTAATAAAATAGGTAATATGAAATTGTTCAATAAATTCATGGATTATGGGAGAATGGTAAAATTCTCTCATTCACTATTTGCTCTCCCATTTGCCGGCTTAGCGGCAGTATTGGCTTTCTTGGAATCTGACTTGTTTGTATCAGATATGTTTCGTCTCACCTTACTCATCATAATATGCATGGTGAGTGGCAGATCTGCGGCTATGGGATTCAATCGCTATGTAGATGCAGAAATGGATGAAAAAAATCCTCGCACGGCAAGTCGTGAACTCCCTAGAGGATTGATATCAAGAGGATCGGTTTTATTTTTTATTGCTCTGTCTTCTTTTGTTTTTTTATTCACTAGCTACCTCATCAATCAGCTTGCGTTTTTATTATCATTTCCTGTTTTGTTTATTTTGTTTTTCTATTCACTTGCAAAGAGATTTACTCTACTCTGTCATTTTATTTTGGGATTTGCCATATCTCTTGCCCCTTTGGGTGCTTGGATTGCAATTCGTGAAGAATTTGCAATGATCCCATTTCTATTCAGCATTGGTTTGTTAACTCATATCAGTGGTTTTGACATTTTATACGCCATTCAAGACGCAGATTTCGATTCTAAAGAAAAATTGCATTCAATTCCCGCTAAATTGGGTTTGGATTTTTCATTTAGAATTGCTTTTGTTTTGCATATTATAGCAGTTATAGTTTTCGGATTTGCCGGATGGTTTGCCGAGCTGGGTTTGGTTTATTATATTTCTCTGGGAATTATAGCTTTGCTTTTGATCCAGGAGCACCGTATTGCTTGGCAATCTGCTACTGAAGTATTGCCTCCATCTTTTTATTGGATCAATTCAGTCATCTCTTTGGTTCTGTTTGTAGGAATTTTGATTGATAGATGGGGTGAGGTTGTGGGTAAGCTACAAACACTGGCAACTATATGATAGCAAAATTCTTGGAAGACAGTCTAAATTTCTTCAATGAAGGAATGAAACATGTTAAACATTTTACAAAGATGACCGAAGAAACCATTACACAAAATCGAGTGCTATCTTCAGTTGTTGGCGCGACCATGGATGGGAAAATGTTCTTTACCACCATGAATATGAGCTGGAGAATCAATGGCAGTGATGTAACGACCAAGGAATTGGTAGAAGATTTTAAAAAATCCAATGATAAAGATATAATTCTTTATATACAAGGATTGTTTACAGACGAGTCATTATGGAAAAATAAGCGAATCAAAGTGAAAGAAAGAAATTTGCTTTCAAGAGGAGTCGCCGATTATCTTGAAGGTAGAGGATACTATCCGGCATATGTCCGCTATAATCATGGCTTGCATATTTCTGACAATGGAGAAAAACTTCTCAGGCTGGTTCGAGAATTAAGGAAAGAACTTCCTGATGTAAAAATCCACATCATCGCATATAGTTTAGGATCTCTTATTACAAGAAGTATGTTCTATCAAGCCAAGAATTCCAATGAGGGAATGATCGAAAATCTGGGAAAGATTGTATGCGTAGCATCCCCCGATAAAGGTTCTTATTTGGAAAAATTTGGATTTTGGATTGGATTTTTGATGGAGAAGGCTCCTATAACGGCAGTTTCAGTTATTGGTCGTGTGGGGAATTTTCGCTCGGACGCAATTAAAGATCTATCTCACGGAATCATTCGAAAAGAAGATTGGACTTTGGTTTCTCCTTTTTTTCGTGGAGGAAGAGAATATTATTTTGGTGAATTGGACGGTCAAGATTTCTACCAAGCTTATGGGGTATTTGCTCTGCCTCATGATCCTAAGCTCAGTTGGATGGGAGATGGAATTGTGGAAATTCACTCTCTTCGTTATCTGAGTACAAAGACGATATATAAAAATGAGAATCCCGAGAATAGAATTTTGGAAGTTCATGGAGCCAATCATTTTACAGTGCTGAGTTCGGGAAAATTATTTAAGTGGATGGACGGTTTATTTCCGAGGATTCAAAAATTATGAAATATGTGGTAGGTATGGCAGGTTCGAGTGGATCTATCTACGGAGCTAGATTCATTCGAGCAATGGCTCAAGTTCCCGGGGAAACCTATCTCATCATTAGTCCACCGGCAATTCGAGTATTCCGAGAAGAGTTTCAAGTTAAGGTGACTAACGCGGAAGACATTTTGGATTTTTCACTAACACATTGGGGTTCTGTAGACACAAAACATGTATTTCATTTTCGTCCCCATGCGGATATCGGTGCCGATATTGCCAGTGGATCCAACATCTGGCAAGGTATGGTTGTGGTTCCCTCATCTATGAAAACACTTGCTTCTGTTAGGGCAGGTCTTGCGGATAATCTAATAGAGCGTTGTGCAGATGTTACTCTAAAGGAAAGAAGAAGATTGATCTTTGTTCCGAGAGAGACTCCTTATAATAGAATCCATCTACAAAATATGCTTGCGTTAGATGAGGCGGGAGCTGTGATTCTTCCTGCGTCCCCCGGATTCTATCAGAATCCTAAAACCTTGGAGGACTTGGGAGATTTTATAGCGGGAAGAATATTCAATCTATTGGGATTGGAGCAAAATCTTTTTTCGAAATGGACTCCCAATTCTTAGTTTTAAAGTAAGAAAAAGGTTTTCCATTCTCATCCAAACACACATAGGTAATCAAACAGTCGATGATTTCCGATATCTTTCGATTCTGTGGATTGTTGGATACGGCTATTGCCTTAACATCTACAGATGCCTTTCCAATGCGTTCGATCTGTGCATAAATTTGGATGATGTCTCCTAGTTTACCCGGAGATTTGAATTTCACATCCTTCATGCTTGCCGTTACTATATTCGTGTATTGAATGCGACCCATGGCATACATGGCTACGCCTTCATCGAGCCAAGAGAGCATTGCTCCTCCAAATAAATTCCCATGATAATTGAGGTAACCCGGTTGGACTAGGTGTTGTGTAACCAACTCCATGGTTTGGAGTTTCGAAACTATTTCTTGTTTATCGTTGGATTTCGGCATAATTGAGGAAACAATTGTGAAAGATTGGGAAATACTGGATTCGAACCAGTGGCCTCTACCATGTCAAGGTAGCGCTCTAACCAACTGAGCTAATCCCCCTTCTTCTCCTACCATCTCAATAGTCGTGGGATTTTGGACAAGTAAATTAGGCGGCTAATTTTCTGGTTTTACCAAATTTATTCCCTCTAAAATAAGAAAAGAACTCGTCTTCCAGATTTTTTTTGGTATTGAGTTTGGATCTTCCCAGAATGTATAAATTGTCCTTGGCTCGACTGAGTGCGACGTAAAGAATTCGCCTTTCTTCTTCGAGACTATCCAAGTCAATTGATTTCGGATTTTGGGACCATCCACCCAACAAATCAACGAAAACAGTTTCGAATTCCAATCCCTTGGAGCCATGGATTGTCATCAAATTTTTTTCCGGAACACCGAACATTTTGAACTCTGCTAATCTGAAATTAGTACGGCACAATAACATGGTCTCGGCTCCTTTTACCAATTGGTCGTAAATAAGATTGGCTGCCAACTCAACACCTTGTTTTCCTTCCAGTAAACCAATCATTTCCAGATTGCAACTCCCCTTCCGAATTGAATGAACATTTTTGGAAATGTAATTTTCATTTTTGTATATGGGAATCTGAGATATCTTTACAATCGGATCCACGGATCTATAATTGGTGGAAAGATAGTGCCTTTTTAGCGGTGAGAAATAATTTCCCAATTCAAGAAAAGGTTTTACAGTTGCTCCACGAAATCCATAGATTGCCTGCCAATCATCTCCAACAACTATCAATCTCTCCGGATTGAGTTCTTGTAAGAATGCAAGTTGTTGCATGTCAGTATCCTGAAATTCATCTACAATAATGTATCTTGTAGTTGATTTTGGAACTTCTGTCCAAACTTCTTTATTCTGCATTGCTTCTAAAAATTCTGTTACAAGATCCGAAAATTCCAACTTTCTATGTTGTTCTTTATATTTTTTAAATTCTTCCAATGCCAAATCATAAAGCACCGGGTCAAATTGCGGTAGAAAATTGGATTCATTCTCGCCGACCAGATATTTATAAGGAATTCCACCCACTCGAAATTTATAGGAAATAAAAAATTCCCTGAAAAACTCACTTCTCTCTTGTTCGGTGATGATCATAGGAGGATTGTCTTTGTATTTGGGAGAGTGATTTTTTATTACTCCGAGGCAGTATGCATGGAAGGTCTGAATACGGATTCTGTGACTGGGATGGATTTCGTTTAGTCTATCGAGGAATTCATTGGCTGCCTTTCTGGAAAATGTTACTACCAGAAGTAAGCTTGGGTCGATGGATTTTTCTCTTATGATTCGATCCAGTATTCCTATCATAGTGCTTGTTTTTCCTGAGCCTGCACCGGCAATTACTTGGATGAAATGAGAATTGTCTTGGATCACTGACATTTGTTCTTTGTTGAATTTCATGGACTCATGTAAACCAACCTTAAAAAAAGACTCAACCTTGAATTTTGAGTCCGACCAAATAAATTTTTATTTTATGTAAAATTATGCATCCTGAGCGCTTAAAATTTGACATTGATTGAAACTTTGCTATAAATTAGCAGTCTAATTGATAGAGTGCCAAAAAAAGGCATTTGTGTCAGAGAAGGAGAATTTATCTATGAAAAATTTTGAATCAAATGTAGCAGGATCTCTTGATATCGCCCAAACAGAGGCGATTAAGAGGAGAAATACCGAGGTGGTTGCCGAGCACCTACTTTTCGGGCTCATATCCAATCCCGCAACTTATTCCCATCGAGCATTGGGAAAATACAAGGGGCAGGTGGAGGATATGCTGGCAAAATTACCACAAGCTAGTGAGCCCATCCAATTTGAACATCTACGTACATCGGGTTCACTTTCCCAATGGATCACTATGGCTTCGGGAAGAGCAGCAGAAACCGGAAGGCAAGATATCAACGAAGGAGATTTGCTTCGATTTCTCACCCAAGTTCTTCCCAAGTTTAAGTTCGATCCGAACGATCTGTCCTTAGATGAAAATAATGAAGAAGTTCCGGGATTTTTAATTGACCTAAACGAAGAAGCAAGGGCAGGAAAATTGGATCCGGTTATCGGAAGAACCAGAGAGATTCGAGCCGTAATGGAAATATTGGGTCGAAGATCCAAGAACAACCCTGTATTAGTCGGACCCGCCGGTGTGGGGAAGACTGCAATAGTGGAGGGTTTAGCCGAGCAGATCATCAAAGGAAAAGTGCC
>JAFIGA010000137.1 GCA_020831715.1 Leptospira sp.
GGAAGGTTTCTATTTTTAGATTGCCTTCCACACTCGAGGTTCCTAATTTACGTAAAACAACATCCTTTTCGAAAAAGGATGCCTTTCCATCACGGTACAATACACCTTGAGGATGCTCACAATTCAGATAGTACAAGAATCCGGAGTCTTCATCCAAGACCCCGAAAAATCCCGACATCAACATACTTCCGTTAAAACTTTCAAAAACTTTATGGAGTTCCACAAATAAATTCTTGAGCCATCTTTCCGGATACATCATCTGCATGGTCGGGGTCATTTCAGTTCGATCAAGTATGGTATGAAATACCGAGCCCATTACGAGGGCACCACCCGCACCCTGCATGGATTTACCCATAGCATCCGCATTTACAAACACAATATGACTCTTACCATTCAAAATTACTTGTTGGGCAATATTGATATCACCACCAATATTATTGCTCCACTTTCGGAAGGTGAATTGTTTCTTTTGTTTTACATAGGATTCCAAAGAATAAAGTTTACTTTGAATTTCGCTATGACCCAGTGGCTCTAAAAGTAGTGTAGTTAAAAAATAATCTCCATCCTGTTGCGTCTTCAACTCTTGGACTTTTTTCAATGTGTCAGAAAGTTCACGAGTTCGTTCTTCGACTTTTTGTTCCAATTGTTCGGCATATTCTTGGAGCTTTAGTTGACTGCTTTTAATTGACCAAGTCATATTATTGAAACTCTTGGTCATAAAGCCTATCTCATCTTCCACTTTGATCTTTAAATTTACATCCAAATTTCCTTCGTTTACTTGGGTAAGACCATCAACCAAGGTCTGAATTGGAACTAGAAGTGCACCACCAAAGAAAAATTTGAATCCCAATAGGATAAACAAGTAAGATGATATAATAATGATAATGAGCGTCCAACTCGATTCTGCTATATTTTCTCTGTAATATTTGTAATTGAAACCTGTCTCAACGATTTTTGTAGTATCATCTAAATGAATGATAGAACTATATACAATACTATGGGTCGGAATATCCTTTCCATCGGTAGAAATAGAACCACTAAAATTCCGAGTCTCCGGTTTAATGATGGGAATCAACTGTAGCTCGATATCTCTTTTAGTCAAATTATCGATAGACTTCGCTTCTTGTATTGCAGACATGAAACCGGGTAATGATTTATCTACATTTTTCAGGAATGACTCTTTCTTTTCATCCCACTGATCTTCCGGAATTGCTCTAAGTTTTGAGTTTAGATAGCGAATTCTATTTGTGTGATTGGCGATCCAATCTGTAAATTCAGATGGATTGGTAATCAACTCATCTTCAAGTGCTTTTTCCAACCAACCACGATAGCCTTTGAAGCTACCATTTGTTTGGGAAAGTATTCTTTTTGCATCAACAGTGAAAAGATCATCTCCCAATTTTGATAGTTTATAATAATATGCCGTATTTCTATTGAATTGAGTCCTCGCAGTTAAATCGATAGATTCAATATTGCCTAGCTTACTAGTGAGTTTATCACTTTCTAAACTGTAAACCAAACGATAATTTTCTTTGGGATGGTGAATGTCTTCAACAAAAGATTCTTTGGCTAGAGAAATATGAACTTGATCGAAAGAATCTTCCACATTCTTCAACCAAAAGAAACTGGATATCTGTAATATTAAAAGAAGAGTCACAACAGATACACCAATCAATCGAACTAGTATAGTAGTTCTATCGGTTGTGTTATTAATAAATGTAATTATAATAAAGAAAAATCCAACTAAGTTGAAAATTACTGTGCTACTCATGTAGGCAGATCTTTCCATGAGCCCATCTCTACTGAGAACGTGAAAAATTCCAGGAAGCATCATTACGATAGCCATAGAAAATGTAAATATTAAAACAATTTTTCTCTGATCACCTTTTTCTTGAATAGATCTCAAAATTCCCAATCCAAAACTAATTAAAAAGAAAATAAAAATAATCAATCCTGCTATTTGCTGTGTAGCCATAGTATCGGAATCCCAGAAATGGCTATTGAAGATATAGTAGAAAGGGGATCCCCAAAAGCTAACTAAAACAAAAATACTAACAATAAATGATATAGAGTATTGTGAGTAGAAAAATATTTTAGCTATCTTTTCGTTTCTTGGGTTGGGATAGTAGAAGAAGAACAAACAAGCATGAGTTGCACCTAATAACGCCATAACAATATTTGTCCATCGTGTCCAAATATTAGGAACTCCGGAAAATCCATGAGTCACTACATAGCTAATATTAAATAAAGCCATAAATGAGACCATGAAAAGAAGATGTATGCTGGCTTTAGATGGATTCTTGATTCTCAGAAAAACATAGCACATAAACGAGAAAAATAGGGTCGAAATCAATGACCCGATTGTAAAGTAGTTTGGTAAAAATGTAAAATCCATCGTTCCTCTAGTGTAATTGTCGGACAGTTTTGTCAAGATTTTTACAATTTCGTGTTTTTGCAGTGCAAAAAGATCATGTAATTGAATTGTAATGAAGTTTTAGGCTTTTTCTGTTGAATTCTCGGTGGAAAATAATTCAATAACCTCAAAAGAAAGAACTCATTTTATGCAAGATCACCCCCACCTAAGATATTTTCATGAGACCTACCAAGCAAGTCGCTCCGGCTTTCGAAACTTACTTCCAAAGCTCCAAGAAATCAATCCACGAACAAAGATAGGATTTATTACAATTCCCAGCAGTTTAGACACTGATCTCACAATAGATTATTTCCAATTGCCCAGTTTAAAAAAAACAAAGAGTACGCTTATTATTACATCCGGGATGCATGGAGTTGAGTGTGCTGCAGGTGCGGCTGTGCAGAGGAATTTTCTTTCTGAAATATATTCTTCTCAGATCAATCTAGATTACACATCTGTTCTCGTCATTCATTCAATCAATCCATTCGGCTTCAAATACAATCGTCGTGTAACAGAGAATAATGTAGATTTAAACAGAAATTTCTTAAAAAATCGAAAAGGTTTTCAGAGATTCAATGAAGGATATCCCAAAGTATTCGAATTTTTAAATCCAAAAGTATCTCTTCATTCTAAAAGTTTTTCTTCGCGTTTATTTCTTATGAAAGCACTATGGACCATTATTAAAATGGGTATACCAGCGATAAAACAGGCAAGTCTCCAAGGGCAATACCACTACCCTGAGGGAATTTATTTTGGCGGGACGAATTACGAACCATTGAGAAAACCATTGGGTAAATTGATTCGAAATTTTGCCAAGAAATCGCCTAGGGTTCTGTTAGTTGATATTCATACGGGATATGGAGAAAGGGGGAAATTACATTTTTTCCCATCCGACCCCAAGAAACCTAGATTCAAGAAATACACGGAAGAAATATTCGAAGGTTACAAGATAGATTGGGCAAGTGATGAAGAATTTTTTACAGTAACAGGCGACCTCTGCACCTATGTCTACAAGATTCTGCCAAAAAAATGCGAAATCATTCCCATGGTTTTCGAATATGGCACATTGAATAGTCAGTCCACTTTGGGTGCAATAGAATCCATGAAGAGACTCATTCGAGAGAACCAAGGCTATCACTACGGGTATAAAAATCACGAAGAAAGACTTATTATGACAGCAAAATTTTTGGAAATGTTTCATCCCTCGGATCCTGAGTGGCGCATAAAGGTGATTGAAGATACGATCAATGTATGGAAGAAAATTTTGCCAAGATTACAGAAATATTAAGTCAACTTTCAGTTGAATCAATATCTATATGTTGTGCTTTTTTCACCATATCTCTTACAATTGAGTCCAATTCATGAGCAGAATCCAAAATATATTTTAAAATTTGCTTCATTTCTCCCTCGGAGACTAAATCTTTTTCTAATAAATCCACTAGCCCCATTAACCTAGACAAAGGTGCCCTCAATACATGAGATTGAAACCAGGCTATATCCTTTAGCTTTTCATTTTGTTGTTTTAGATACTCTTCATAGAGTTTTCTCTCGTGTATATCTCGCCCATAAGCAAAAGCAACTCCTTCTGAATTGCTTAATGTAGCGGAACTCCATGCAATCCATCGGTAATTACCTGATTTTGTTAGATAACGATTTTCAAAATTTTTAGCTTTTCTTCCATCTTTTACAATAGTTTCCTTATACTCATCTTGAGTTTTCTTAATATCATCAGGGTGCATAAAATCCCATATAGGTCTAGAAGTCAACTCTTCATCAGTCCAACCCAACAATTCGGAAAAAGCCGGATTCACCTTCAAAAATTTTCCTTGGGAACCCGCCAAAGCAACTATATCGGGAGAATTCTCAATCAGTTCTTTTAGTTCTTGTTCAATTTTCTTTCTATTCAATTCAGCTCCTAAAAAAGAAGTGAGATCGTTAAATAATGATTTGTGAACATTGCAGTTAAAATTCTCTTTATTTATTCCAAATAAAATAACTCCCATTAATTCATCTCTATAAAGTAATGGTATTCCAATCACAGATTTAATGCCGGATTTGATTGCCTCAGTTTTTCGAATAAAATTATGATGGTTTTCAATGTTCCATATCTCAACTTTTTTGGATTTCCATGTGGCACCGGGTAAGCCAACACCGTAATCAAACTCATTTATATTTGATTCTTCTATAAATATTTTTCCTGATTCATTTCTAAAATAACTTACTACCAATCGAATAGTTTTTTCGTCGTGACTTATTGTCCAGAATTCAGCAAAATTAGATTCGATATATTCCGATAAGTACAACAAAACCAATTTAAGAGTTTTGTTAATATTTTGTTCGCTGGAAAATAACTTTGATAAGTCAAGGATCAATTGATTTTTAATTTCTTGATTTTTAATCTCTGTTACATCTCTTTGGATTGCAATCCAATGCGTAAAATGTCCATTTTCATCAGCAATAGGTCGAGTCTGAATATTAGTCCAATATTCTTCCCCATTCTTCTTATAATTGATCACAGTGATTTCAAAGCTTTCCCAACGTTGCAGTGCTTCTCGCATCTTTTTCAATTCTGCACGATTTGTTTTGGGACCTTGGAGAAATCTAGGTGATTTCCCTAGTATTTCATGAAGTTCGTAGCCATTTATATCAAGAAAAGATTGATTTGCATAAACAATTCTAGGGCCCGGTTCATCCAAGGGCTCAGCTTCGGTAATGAGAATAGCATCATTTGAATTCTGAACAACTACACGAAGCAGTTCATTTTTGATTGATTGATTCAAATTAAGAAAATATTCCATTCAGATACTACTCATCCTTGAAAGTATCCAATTATATATTGTTAGAATTCAATATCAATTAAAAACTAAAAATTGTTTAAAAAATTAATCCTGAAGGACTTGAATTTCCACTTCCGGATTTCGAATCATTATATTGTGGTGAACTAAATTCTCCCAAAGATCGGGATCTTTCCAATCGTTTCTAATCTCTTCCGAAAAAATAATTTTTGACAAATCAATACTTGGGAAATTCTCATTATAAAGATCTTCCTGGAAGGATTCGGCATATCCGGTTGCCGTCTCATGGATGCGTACAGAAGATACTTTTACATCTCCCTCGCCATTGGTCTTAATCGTACGAGAAAGAATGAAGTCGATCGCTTTTAAAAAGGTGAGAGATAGCATTTCAGCAGAAGGAGAAATCGGAAGAGAAATCCATCGATCGCTATTTTCTTTTACAAATTCCGAGTAGCTTTCGTAATCTTTGTCCCAAAAGACAATTGCATGGTCGAATGAGTCTACAAATTCTTTCACAAAAGATTTCAAAAGACCAAAATCGTAGATCATCATCCCCGAATCCAATCGATTCGCTGTAAGAAAAATCTCCAATATATAAGAATGCCCATGGATAGAATATTTGCAACGTTTACTACTGCAATTTCGAACTATATGAGAGCCTTCAAAGCTAAATTTTTTTCTTACAATCATAATTCGAGTATAAAAGATTTTTGGCTTTTATTGTAAACAATTTTCCTTAAGGATTGCAAAAGGCAAATGAGAGGCAAATCTATGAATTCTATTCAGATTTATAGATATCCATATTTCTATCAGAAAAAATGAATCAAGAAATTGACTCTCATTCTCATTAATTAAATCAAAAAGAGATGATCTTTCAATCCTTTAGCCCATCCATAATAGACTTCCAATCTTCTCTCTCAGGTTGCCCAGGCTTTCTTTTGCCAAAAAACTGAACCACCAATTCACCTTCCGCATCGAAGACTTCCAAAGACTGAACATTTCCATCTTCCGTTGGCTTATCCACCCACCAAACCTGATCCATTTTATCTTCTCGAAGATGAAGGTTAAATTCAGGATCCATCACATTCAGCCAAGGACCAAGAATTTGTATGTTTTTCACAGGACCTGTGTGAATCTGAACCATTCCGGGGTTGTAGAGAAACACCATAATGGGTGCATCTTTTTGGGCAGCAGTGTTTAACATATTACGAATGGTGTCATTGGGAAGTTTTTTGGTAAACTTTCCTTCTGCAACTTCCAATGCCGCTGTTCTGGAAAGATTGTGTTTTCTGAGCATTCCATAAAAGTCATGGGTATCTTTTAATTCTGACCATTCTTTTAAAAAACTCGCATCCACAGAAATTGCATCGTTGCTTTTCTGATTTCCATTGGATGGGGTGGATTCTTTCTTCTCAACCGACTCATATTCAGTCACGCTTGAACCCATATCAGCAACAATTTTCAGGAAACCTTCATGATTGCTTTTTTCATTGAGATGAATCTTATGAACTGCCTTGCCCCATTTGTCAAAAAATTGCAAGCTTCTCTTAGGATGATCGCCTTCCTGCTTCTCCTCCACTGCAACGGAGTATTTCCAAGATGCAAAGAAAACTCTAAGATCGATATCCTCTCCAGTGAATAGACCCACCGGTCCGGTAAGAGAAAGGTCTCCATAAATACCTTTCCTTTCATGAACACAATGGTCGTTTCGACTCAATGCCATAACATAGCCAAGTTCTTTGGCTCTAGCCATTACCTCTGTGGGCTTAGCGTTTAGATGAGTAATTTTTGGATTTTCCTCTCCCAAATCAGTCAATAGAAGTTCCAACTCGGAAACTCCCAGCATATCCGCACAGTCCTTTATTCTTAACTTGGGATTATCTTTTTTAAGATCATCCCACTTTTGTTTCAATTCACTCAATTCTTTTACCATTTTGTTTCTCCTTAAAATGTTTTAGTTGAATAACCACCAATTTTTTCTTCACTATGATGAAACACATTTGACTCAATACCGAATATTTCTCGTAACATCTCGGTATGAATCGTTTCTTTAGGTGTTCCATCAAAAGATATATTCCCACGATTAAGAACCAATATTCGATCGGAGTAAAGCCCCGCCAAGTTCCAATCGTGTAGTATTACAAATACAGCATATCCTACATCTGTTAGATGTCTTAGTATCTCCATAATTTTATGTTGTAAGAGAACATCTAAAGAATTCACAGGCTCATCCAAAAACAAAAAACCCTTTTGGGGATGATTTACTTTTCCATTGGATTGATTTTCATTTTTTTCTAAATCGGCTTTGGATTTCTCCAATTGACATAGAACTCGTGCAATCTGCACTCTTTTCTTTTCTCCACCGGATAGTTGAGAATAGAATCGATCTTTCAAATGATACACATCTGTGAGTTTCATTGATTTTTCCGTGTAATGGAGATCCAATAATTTATCTCTTTTATGAGGGGATCTTCCTAGATCCACTATCTCGCTCACTCTTAAAGGAAAATTCAATATAGATTCCTGGGGAAGAACAGAGCGATTTCTAGCTAAATCCTTCCAGTTCATTTCTCGAAGATTTCGATCATTTAACCTTACCACACCTTGGTGAGGCTCCATTTCCCCGGTAAGGATTCTAAAAAGTGTGGACTTGCCCTCTCCATTTCTTCCCAATAGAGTAACCAACTCTCCCTCTCGAAGATTTATATCTACTCCATCTAAAATCTTTCGAGAACCATAGCTGTATTCCAAACCATTTGCCTGAATCATGCTTCTTCCCTCATCTTCGTATACAATATCCAAATAAATACAGGAGCACCCAGCCCTGCTGTGAGAATTCCAATGGGAAGCTCGGAAGGAAAAACCATGGTCTTCGCAAGGTAATCCGAGCCAATGAGAAGGATTCCACCCAATAGAGCAGAAGCCGGAAGAAGGAATATATGATTCGCCTTGCCCCAGATTCTCACGATATGGGGAACTACCAAACCGATAAACCCTATCACACCTGTTACAGATACCAATGATCCCACCGCCAAGCACACCAATACCAGAATAAACATCTTGATTCTTTCTGTATTGTAACCCATATGAAGAGCTTCTCTCTCCCCAATCAAAAAGGCATTTAAGCCCCCGGCAAGAAAGGGCACACTGACAATCAACACGGCAACAAAGGGAAGAACGGACACTATGGTCTCCCAATTAGCCCCCGCAAGAGAACCCAAATTCCAAAAGGTAATTGCTCTCAATTGATTATCCGATGCAAGGTAATGAAGTAGACCCATAGCTGATCCAATCCCGGCATTGATTCCAATTCCCATCAATAGCAAAGTTATAACAGATATTTTTCCTTGTTTGGCGGATAAGAAATAAACCAAAGCAGCAGTAGCAAGAGCACCCAAAAAAGCGAATCCCTGTAAGAAATAGATGCCCGAAGACATCAAATCCTCCAGAAACACAATGGCAAGCCCCGCAAATAATGCTGCTCCGGACGAAATGCCCACAAGCCCCGGTTCCACCAAAGGATTCCGAAATATTCCCTGCACCATAGCACCGGATAGGGCAAGCCCTGCACCACAGATTCCGCCTAATATCAATCGGGGGAATCTTATATCCCAGATAATCTGATCAGAAAAGAATGCAGTTTCATCATTACCCAATAGAGAACCAAAGAATCTTTCCAGATTCCCGGTAACATCTCCCTGGAATAGAAATATGGGAATGATTAATACCCACATAACAATCAAAACTGCATAAAAAACTTTTTCTTTCAATGGAAACCTATTCTGCTATTTTCTTTTGAAGAGTTTCCACAGCTTCATCCAGTCTTGCCGAGAAACCCAAAAGCAATAGGTCATCCATCGAAACCAACTTCGGTCTTTTTTTAACATCCATTTCACGAAAACCGGGGAGTTTCCAGAAACCTGCCTCTCCACCCAATGCCTTCAAGGACATTTCCGTAACCACAACCACATCGGGGGATCGCTTTAACAAAAGCTCCGGAGAGAGAGGTTTATATCCTTCGAATTCATTGATGAAGTTTTGACTGCCTGTTAAAGTAACCATCTCTGCACCGGAAGTGTTCTTCCCTGCGACATTTACCATGCCCTTACCTCGAGAAAAGATCACCAATACATTGGGCTTTTTCTTCCAAGGTGGATTCCTCTGTATCTTGGTTACGTTCTTTTGAATTCTATTGATAAGAATATCTGCTTGAGGTTGCGCCCCCAAGTTCTCACCCACAAATCGAATCCTTGCAAGAGTGGATTCTAAGCTTGGCTGAGATGCATGGATCTCCACACGAATTCCCAGTTTCATCAGCTGATTCAACACAGGAGGAGGTCCCGCATCTTCGGTTCCCATCACCAAATCCGGTTTTAGGGATACAATTCCTTCCAAAGAGACCGCTCTTTGGTAACCGATTTTTGGCAATTTCCCGGCTTCAGCCGGATAATAGGACGTAGTGTCCGCACCAACCAAAAGATCACCCTTACCTAAAGCGTAGACAATTTCAGTGATTGAGCCATTCAAGGACACAACTCGTTGATAAGGTTTGTCTTCTGCCCAAATCGAAAGAGGAGAAATGGCAAAAAGCAAAACTAAGATTTTTTCTTTAAATTCGTTCATAGTGCCAAGAAAAATGTTAGAATTATTTGCGCAAGACTATATTGATTCTCATTCTCATTTTCTATTGACAAAATTCAAGCCCAAATTCCATGGTAATATTGAGATTAATTCTCAACAAACTAAGGAGAACTCTAAGAACCTATGAAACAAATAAAAACCTTGAAAAAAACAAAAATCACTCTGCTATCAGCTTTTTTAGCAAGCTCTTTACTTTTTGCCAACTGTGAATTTGGCTCCCAATCCGATTCGAATGACGATGCCGGACTGTTAGTAACACTTCTTGCATTGGACAATCAGGCAAAAGCTGCTGCGGCAGAAGCGGCAAAACAATGTACATTTAATTATAATACTGAAACAGGTGGATTTCAAGAGTTATGCAAACCATCAAACCCAATTACAAATCAAGTGCATTATAGAATTGAGGATCTAGCTATCGATACTAATAATGCATATTTTTGGTTGCATGTTGGATTCAATGAAACCCCTGCAAATTTACCAATTAATTCTTCTGGAAGCGGTAGATTTAGTTTCTTTAACGGTCCTAGTTCTAGTACTACTCCAGTTGGCAATCCCATATCTCAAACCAGATTTAACGGTATTTCATGTGGAGAATCAAATAACTGTGCAGTAACTGCAGGTGGATTTGGAACTACAGTTGCAAGTTGGGAACTTTCTACAGTTACAACAGGCACCACTCCACTACCAAATAGATTTGGTC
>JAFIGA010000147.1 GCA_020831715.1 Leptospira sp.
AACATCTCCCATAGCTTCCTCTTGTCTTCCGAATCATATCGGGTCGATTCCAGCTTCACCGTAGAACGAATCTTACGATCGAACCAAAAAGTTCCCGATTGATCCAGGCTTACATTGGGAGATACTGCGAGATAGACAATCGTATCCGCACCCTCTTCGGAAGTCCGTAGGATAGCACGAGTAAGCATTCGAAAAATGGGAAGAGAGTTCTGCACTCCCTTGGTATCCGCCCAACCTGGATGCATGGAATAAACTCCGATATTCTTGCCCTTCCACAGTTCCGCATATATTTCTGTTAATACAACTTGTGCTCTCTTAGCATGGGCGTATGCCTTTACACCTTCATAGGGAGAGTTCTTGTATTCCGGATCTTCCAGTCTCAGGGGAACAGCATACATCCCACCTGAAGATACAAGAATTACACGAGGATGGGATGCTTTTTCCAACAAGGGAAGAAGTCCCATAGTCAGGACATGTTGTCCGAGAAGATTTGTGGCAAAAGATTTTTCAATTGCTTCGGAGGTGATCTCCATCGCATTTAACAGAACACCGGCATTGTTGATGAGAATATCAATCTTAGAATTCGATTGTCTGAATTGGTTGGCAAATTTCTGAACCTCAGATAACAAAGATAAATCAACGATATGTAGATGAACTTTTGAACTTCCGGATTCTTTCATAATTTTCTTCTGAGCTGATTCACCAAGGTCTTTATTTCTGCAAACCATGTGGACCACCGCTTTCCTTTTGGCAAGAGCCATTGCCGTAGCGTATCCCAACCCGGAATTAGCACCTGTGATAAGAGCCGTTTTGTCTGCGAGATCCACCTCCAATTCCCGGGGATTCCAGAGTTTTTTACGAGTATGGAAACCGATGCGGTCGTAGCCAAAAATGACAGTTTTGTCCAGGAGATTGTCAAGAAAGGAAAAGGGCATATCTATAAATCAGACTAATTTTTCCATACCTAATGATAACTTTTTTCCAAAAAAGACTTGGCTAAGTATTCAAACCGAGTAAAACTTTCCTATTGCAACAAAAAAGGATGGTAGATTAAAATGTCCGTTTTTCAACAAAATCTCCCAATACAAATTATTCCCATCGAAAACAATGAACAGGGGCTAAAATACCAAGGTCTTTTCGATTCTATGGAACCGGACTCCATGAAGATAAAAATGGATGATACATTTTTTGAAGCAAAAGTTGAAAATCAAATCTCAGTTGAATTTAGCATGTCGAATTTCAATTTCCAATTTGAATCCATCCTTTTACCCAAACGCGATGGCAACTGTATTCATATTGCAAAACCTAAAGTAATTCATAAAAGCCAAATTCGCAAAGCGCAACGTCTCAAAACCAATATTAAATTCAATTATACTATATGGACAGAAGGGGGAAGATATGAAGGAACGATTACAGATCTAAGTGTTGTAGGAATCAAAATTTTTACTCAGAAAGAATTAAGAAGAAATACTTTGGTCAGCATCAATGTATATGTACCGGGTCATGATCTCCGATTCATCTGTCAAGGTTTAGTCAAATGGGTAAAACAAGATGCTGATTATGAAACTGATTTCACTTGTGGCATTATGTTTACAACACTTTCCATAGATTCTATGAAAAAAGTTGATAAATTTATAAAAAACAATATGAATAATAAAAGCAGTATTGTTCTTTAAAAAAGACTAGTTATAGTATATGTTATTTTTTCAAACAGATACTTTTTATTGATATTTATCATGATGAATTTTTGAAATTTATCTTTTCCTGAAAATTCCGTAAAACTAAATAGTGGTATGGATCATATAAAATGGGATAAAAAATTTCAAATTGGTGTAAGTAAAATCGATGAACAACACCATCGACTCTTTGACTTAACCAGAGAATTGATCGAGGCAACCTCCGAGGGCAAGGGAAGAAGGATTATTGTAGATGTTCTCAAATCTTTAATCCTCTATACTAAAACTCATTTTGTGGATGAGGAAGCGATTATGATTAAAGTAAATTATCCGGAGTATGCAATTCACAAACTGGAACACGAAAAATTCATTCAAGAGGTGGGAATTGCAACAAAAGATTTACTTGAAGGACATTCTGTTCCAACTCTAAAAGTTGCTGAATTTCTTGGAAATTGGTTAATCGATCATGTGCTAATTCACGATAAAAGAATTGGTGATTATATCCAAGCTGGTAAATTCAAAATTGATAAATAGAGAAAAGGTTTCTATCTATACAAATATTGAAGGTTTTTTTCATGAACACCTAATTTTAGCAACTATGGATAAAAATGATAGAGTTAACCTGATGCCTCTAACATTCAAATCAGTAGGAAATATTTTAGGAGAAATCTGTATCAATATTTTTGTTTCCAATAATCGATACTCTTGCAGTCTCTTAGAAAATGGAATACAGGAATTCACCCTTTCTCGTGGCAATGGAATTACCCAGTATATTGAAAAGACAGGCAATTCTTCTGGCAGAAATATTAACAAAATAAAAGAATATAATATTCCTTTGTTAAATGGAATGGAAACCAAAGTTCCTGTTTTAGCAGATGCGACAGAATCCTATGAATGTGAATTAATTGGCTCTGTAGAAAAATCAGAATTTTTAGGATATAAAATGTTTATAGGATCCATAAAAGGTGTATACTTACATTACAAAAATTCCTAGCAACATTTCACTAAAATTTATAAATTAAATTTCTCGGAGATACGGCAATCATTCTATCCAAAAAGATGTCATAGAAATTGCTGAATCCACTCTATCATTGAAAAACTCCAATTTTTCGTCTTTTCCCCCGAACCCTAGACTGTATAAGGCTGGTATATAGTGTTCGGCGGAATTGATAGCAAGCTCTGCCGCATGAGATATACCATGAGCTTTGGACAATTGTGCACCATCTCGCTTAACAATCAGTTCTCGAAATTTGGCATCTGCTTCCACTGCCCAATCCAACCTTTCACTGGGATTACGCCAATTGTAAAGTCTCAAGTTATGAACAAGGTTACCACTGCCCACAAGCAATACACCTTGTTCGCGGAATTTTGCCAACTCCAAACCCAATTCATAGTGCCGGAAAAACGGTTTTGAAATATCAATACTAATCTGGATAACCGGAATATTCGCATTCGGAAACATCCATCGCAGGAAACACCAAGTTCCATGATATTCCATCCTCAAGCCATTAGTTTAATGTTGAAAACTTAATCCCCTCACTCTTCCCGATGCACTTTATGAAAGTCAAAAGCCGGTAGACAGATTGCCCAATACTCTGCTTCTTCTTTGAAAGGATTCGAATAACGAACTCTTGTCCCAGCATTGATCTTCAGGGACTCCCCTGCTTGAATAGTAATTTCTTTTCCGTCTATTTCTACGATTTTTTTTCCTTTCACCATAAGAGTGTATTCATCAAATTCCGGAGTTTGGTGGGGCTCACTCCAACCGGGAGGAGCGATCATTCGAGCAATGCTAATATCAGTGTCCTCATTTGCCACCTTACCAAAATGCTCTTCGATAAGTTTTAAATTGGGGACTGGAATTTTTACTGGGGATTTTTGGTGGATAAATTTCGGATTCATAATTTCACCTTCTTTTCATCGGACTCTCCCTTCAACCCCAAATATGTTGCCAAGGCACCCATAATTGTAGAAACCACAATCTCATCCACCGGACCGGGCATATTCGGAATGAAAAAATACAGCACAGCGAGTAGCAATGGCCAATGTCTCTGAACGGCTAGGAACAAAGCCTTGTCTCGAAGCAGTCGATAGAGAGTATAGATCGACACAATCAGAAACCCCAAACCACCGGCTATCAAATAGAAAAGAGATGAAAACATAATCTTCACCCAATTCTTATTCCCTTCATCCAAAGCTTCCGACCAAAATAAGAAAATTCCAAGTAACATAAATGATACGAGAAACAAGAAAGGTAGAAACGCAATCCAAGTGGAGCGCTTGGAAGAAGGAGTGATCTCGGAATTTGAGTTGTACTGTTTTTTCATAAAATTAAAATCCTTGCTATAAACAATTGGAACAATAGATTCAATGGAAACTCTCCCAACAGAAATGTCAACTTAGATAATTGCTCGACATGACGAAGCAGAAAATTTTCAATGAAACCAATGAATCAAAATGATCTAGAATCCAAATTGCATAACCAATTCAATCAAGAACGAAAGAATAAGAAAAGATTTAGATTAGTTTCTAGCCTATTATTAATTGCTACATCAATATTGTTTTTGTTCATATTATTTTCGAAAGGTTACACGGCTGATACAAGATTGGCAATTCTAATGTATTGGGGATACTTTTCCAGCTTCTCCTCCATTCTACTCGTACCTTACTACCAAGTCCCGAACCTCATACTTAACTTAACGAGCACTAACAAAGAATTGAGAGACATCTCCTGGAACCTCATACTCAAAAATCCATCCTACTACATCAAGCCTATGTTCCATTCCTACAAATTCTCCCTCCCACCCGGAATGGATTTCTCCGAAGAAAAGTTCCAAGTTGAATTAGAATGGATCATTCAAAAATTCCAATTGGAAGACAGAATCGATTGGAAGAAAATTGGAAAACGCTATCTCCTATTCTACTCCCTAGTAACTCCCATACTATTCTACTTTTTCTTCCAAGGACTCATCAACTAATTCGTTCTACTTACCCTCAGCGATCATCTTCACTGCGAATTCCGCAAAAGAATACGCTTTGTCCTTGGGTAGCTTTCCTTCCTTAGCATAGGTTAGATAGGCACAGGTCGAAACCAAAGCCATATGAGTAAAAGCCTGTGGAAAATTCCCCAACTGCTCTCCCGTTTTCATCTCGGCTTCCTCCGCATAGAGACCTACATCATTCGATAGAGAAAATATCTTCTCCAAAATCTTCTCCGCTTCAGCGGACTTCCCGGAATGAATCAGAGCATCCATCAGCCAAAAGGAACACAGAAGAAATCCACCTTCCCCACCGGCAAGCCCATCCTTGGCATGATAGCGAAAAACCATACCGTCCGATTCCAACTGCTTTCGAATCTCAGCAATAGTTTTATCAACCAAGGGATCGTTCGGTGGCAACAGCCCAAGCGCCGGAACCAACAAACAAGACGCATCCGCTTGATCCATCCCCGTTGCTTGCGGGAACCAACCATCCTTTGCCGACTCTTTAATTACCCAGATTTCTAACTAAACCTAAT
>JAFIGA010000154.1 GCA_020831715.1 Leptospira sp.
AAATTTGAGAAAACTCAGTCTGAGCATAAGTTGATTTATCGAGATACGAATACTGAAGTCGATCTAATACCTTTTGGTAGATTTCTTCCGGACATTAAACCCGGATAAAAATAGATTTTAAAATCTCGAAATCGCACAGTCCCCGGAAACTCCTCAGAAATTTCTTCCACTATCGATTCTTCAAAATAGACAGATTTTTTTCTCGGACATCCAGTTCTCTAGCAAATAAGAATTTGGATTCATGAGCACGGTAGAGTTTGTCTTGATCGAAGGAATCTCTGTCCCATAATTCCACTCGAATTCGATCGGGGGGATTCCATTCGGTTGCGTCCCGAACGAATTCCCAATGTATTCCCATCGGATTTTTTTTGGGTGTGATAGTTTCTCCATAGTTATGTGTTAGGCATCCATCCAAATGCACAATGGAATGATCTTCGTTGTGATTCCAGATTATCTTTTTTAGATGCACTTCCTCAGGTTTAGCCGATGTTCGTATCAGCCAATAGATTAGGCTAAGTGATAATAAAGAAAACACCAAAATCATAGCTTTAGGTGAAAATTTGGCATTCTTAGTTTTATTTTGGTCATCATTCATTTTCGTATTTTGATAGTATCCAAATAAGATTCCGATGATTGTATAGAAGGGAAGTGCCACCTCATCATCCAACATATAGCATTGGAAAAATCCTGCAGGAAATATTACAATACAACCCAAACCCAGACAAGCTAATACTGAATATTTTGTGTTATAAAAATCCGATTCGGCAGTGCTAGTCCAATTTTTGAATCTCAAAATCTCCATTCCTCTCGAAATCACAGCCGACCAAAAGAGTAGGAAAAAAACAGCAGTGGGTAGCCCACCAACAATCCAGAAATGTAAAAAATCATGGTGGGCATGTCCTTTCGGAACTATATTCAATTCATACCATAACCATTCATGATTTTGTATGAGTTCATGAGACTTCTCTTTGAATTTGGTTGCATAGGCATTATTGCCAATCCCCAGAAGGGGGTTGTTTTTTAACATAGAAAAAGAATTCTTTAAGATGAAGTATCTTTGATTCTCTGTGGTTTGTTTAGCAAATACATCTTGCACGGCTCTTCGAACCAACCAATTGGATTCGTAGAGTTGGGAGAATGTAAAAAATAAAGCTCCTATGAATAGAAGAAAAGCAATCCCCCATTTTAAATTTTTGAACTTCCAGCGGAAAGAAAACCAATCTTTAGAAAAAGGAGATCTCCCATTCTGGTAGATGAGTAATAATAAAAAAAATACAATTCCTACCCAGATAGAGCGACTCTGGTTGTAGAAAATTAAAAAGATTTGCACGATAAATAATAATGCCAAGAGAATTCCCAATCCCGGATTTCGATTCCGTTCTTTCCACTGAAAGTAAAAGAAGATAAATATTCCTGGGGCAAGAAGACCCAATAGTCCACCATAGGTTAGGTGGGTTGCCATTAGCCCTATGGGAAGATAGGTTCCCACATCCAAAACTCCTCCCGCAAAATGCTGTAACCTTTCGCCCTCCGGATATTGAAACCCCAGCTGAATGAATCTTGCCAACCGATACGGAGTGAATACAGAAACAAGCCCTGTGAGAAGATTCAACAACCAGCCAATCCCTAAAAATAGGGGAATCTTATACAACTGGGTTGCTTTTCGAATATGAAAGATGGCAAGGGGAATTCCCAGACTCATCCAAAAATCGCTCACTTCTCCTCGGTTGAGTGATTTCCAAAACGAGAGATCGAAAAGAGAATCATAATTTCTGAGCAGGGTAGTGAGAAAAATCATCCCATACATGGCGAAAGCATAGATAAAAACCTTAGGAAAAACGGACAGAATTTCCTCTCTGGATTCACCCCTTAGTGAGATGAAAAAGAAAAAAGCACTCAGAATAAATGCCGATTGGGAGAAAGAAACGGAGAGGGGGAAGCCGATTAAAAAGAGATAGAAGAAAAATCGGGATATGAGAATTGTCTTTTTTGGTTTCATTATTTCCAGCTAAGTAAAAACTGAATCTATATTGGATTAAATCTTATGATCAAATTATCTGTAGCCATTATAACTTACAACGAAGAAAAAAATATTCGAGATTGCATAGAATCTATCAATGATCTAGCTGATGAAATTATTGTTTTGGACTCATTTTCCACCGATGCAACGGAGCAGATTGCCAAATCCTTCCCCAAAGTGAAATTTTTCACCCACCCCTTCCACGGGCATGTCGAGCAGAAGAATAAGGCAATTGAATTGTGCAATTTCGACTGGATACTCAGCCTTGACGCTGACGAAAGAGCCGATGAAATTCTCCAGGATGGCATTCTAAAATGGAAAGAAATGGAACCCAATTTGCAAGGTTATAAGATAGCTCGTTTAACTTGGCATATGGGTAGGTTTATTAGACATACTGGGTGGTACCCCAAGAGACGTTACCGTTTGTTTCGAAAGGACTCGGCAACCTGGGTGGGGGAAAACCCCCATGATGTGATTTCTATAAAAGGTGAGGGTGCCATCTTTGCCGGAAATATAATTCATTTCAGCTTTCGAGATTTCAGTGATCAAATAGATACAGTCAATAAATTTTCATCGATTGTTGCCTTTACAAGATACAAGAAAGGAAGAAAATTCTCTACCCTTGCTTGTATCTACAAACCAATCAGTAAATTTTGTGAATTCTATTTTTTTAGGCGAGGATTTTTGGATGGGTTTCCGGGATTTGCCATTGCGGCGGCATCTTCTTTTTCTACCTTTTTGAAATTTGCAAAAATCTATGAATTGGACAGACAATTTATCCAAAGACCTTCCAATCTAAGAGAGAGCTATGGTGAAAATGAAAAACAAAAAGAAAACTAAAAACAGCAAAAACATCTTTTCCGGATGGTTTTCTTTTTTTTCCAAGAAGGAAAAAAATACAAAATCGGAGGAAGAAGAAATAGCCACGCCTGATTCTTTTCCCGACGAATTGAAAAAAGCTCGGATTAAATATAAAAATTTCAATCTCACCAAATCTCTGTCTATCGGTGGAGAAATCCAACGAAAGGATTATAAGGTAAAGAAGAATTCCGAAACGCTTTATCGACTCGAAGGAAGCAATTATTCCATAGCCTTGGTTACCGGTGATTCCTTGCAGACCAAAGATGGTAAGATAACAGGAATCATTCGAATCACCGAAGCCCAACTCAATCGAGCTCTACAGAGAGAACACTCAGACCTGGAGTCTTTCTTGGATCTTTGGAATCCTAATTTGGAGAGTGGAGACAATACAAGAAATTGGAAAAAAATTCTCCAATGGAATGTATTTTGGAAGCAACAGATACTTCTGCGACTCAGACCGGATACAACAGCATTGCTTTTGGTGAGTTTGGATACGGAATTCGAAAGCTTTGTGTTCAATACAGCAACCAAGAAGCAAAAGAAAATTCTCCACGATGAATTGTTTTATCTAAATCAGGGAAAAAACACAGTGGATTGGAATCCTTATACGAAAAACAAATCCTTGGTAGATCCGGATCGTGCCGTGGACGAATTGTATGAAGCAATAGAATGGGTAGAAAGAAAAATAGAGAAGGAAGAAGCATGAAAGAAATCATTGAAACACAATTTAGAGATTCCATAGAAACCAAACAAAAGTTTATTGAATCCTCCATGGATAGCATCCAGAAAGCGGCTGACCTCTTAGTGGATTGTCTTAAGTCGGGAAATAAAATTCTCTTCTGTGGAAATGGCGGATCCTCCTGTGATGCCGCTCATATCGCCGCTGAATTGGTGGTAAGATACAAATCCGGCAATGAAAGAAGAGCACTCCCGGCAATGGCACTGGGAACGGATCATGCCATTCTTACCGCCTGCTCCAATGACTATGGCTATGAAGATATATTTTCCAGACAAGTGGAAGCATTCGGGAATGCTGGAGATGTCTTAGTGGGAATCACCACTTCCGGCAATTCACCCAATGTAATCAAAGCTGTGGGAGTTGCGAAAGAAAAGGGACTAAAAGTTTTAGGACTTTTAGGTGGAAATGGAGGAAAGCTAAAGGGGAGTTGTGATGTGGAAGTGATTGTTCCTTCTCCGGTTACAGCACGCATCCAAGAATCGCATATTTTAGTAGGGCATATATTTTGTAGCATCATAGAAAAGGAATTGTTCGGGCTTGACTAAAAATTCTCTCTTAAGAGTGAAAAATCTCAGCCTTAGACTCCCATTGCATTCATCCAAGGAACTCAAAATTCAAGAAATGAATGAGCAGCAAGAGGGGAAGGTGATTCTGGATTCCCTGGATTGGGAATTCGAATCAGGGAAGGTCTATTCTTTGATAGGTGAATCCGGTTCGGGTAAGACGACATTTGCCCTTTCTTTATTTGGAATTATTCCCGAACAAGCCCGGGTGAGTTATGATGAATTCACAGTTTTTGGTAGTGATTGGAAGAGTCTTACTCAGAAAGATTGGAATCAAGTCCGTGGGAAAAAAATCAGTCTCATACCTCAAAACCCACATCTTGCCTTTCATCCCTACCGAAAGATGGGGGATCAAGTTTGCGAGTTTTTCCATCACACAGAAAAAAACTTCGCCAATCGCGACTTCATTCTTCAAACCTGGAAACAATTTGGTTTGCGAAATCCAATTGCCGCTTATGATTCCTATCCCAGAAGTCTTTCCGGTGGAGAAAAGCAAAGGATTTCAGTATCTATGGCATATTACTCTCCCTCTGAAATCATTGTAGCCGATGAACCCACAACCGCACTCGATCCCATCCAAGAAAAAAATACAATGGAAATTATTCTCAAATCTGTCCAAGAAAAAGGAAAAACTCTCCTTCTGGTAACTCACGACTTAAAGTTAATGTCACGTTTTTCGGATGAAGTTATTGTGATTAAATCCGGGAAATTGGTCGAAAAGAATAGAAAGGAGAATCAGAAATTTTCCGATTGGAAGTCGGATTATGCCAATGCACTTCTTCGTGCTGTATCATAGAATGAATTTTGGAAAAATAAAATTTCAATCCATAGTCAAATGGGGATTTGTAATCGGAATATGTTTTAGTACATTCTCCCATTTACAATCCAAACCGACTTTTGCAATTGAAGATTTGAATAGCACACGTTTCCCCGAAATAGAATTGCAACTTAGGGAAAATTCTCCTCATCCACTGTCAATTAACAATCTAGTTGTGGCAGAAGAAATGGATGGTGGAAGAACCATCCCCTTGGATTTAACTGTAACACGTCCCCCCGGTTCTGAACCAATTCAAGTCGTAGTCAGTGTCCAACCCACCGATTCCAAAGCTATCAACCAATGGTCTACAGACCTTGTGACATCCCTCTCTTCTATACTCGACAGCAATGATAGGTTGCATGTTCACATCCAAGAAGAAAAAAGATTCTTATTTTTAAAGAACCGAACTAGAGCCTCCTTAGAGTCAGGATTTATTCTCCCATCTACAGAAACATATACCAAAACTTTGGAATCTTTATCTATTCTGATGGATAATCTCGCAATTTCAGGGAAAAAGTCTCCATTTCTTGTTGTAGTTCTTCACTCCAAGACCATTCCGGATAAACACCTCTTAGTCGATCTTTCCAAGAAAGCAAGGAGAATGGGAATACCGATTCATATATTGGGATTCGAATCCAGAGAGTCCGTTAAATTAACAGAATACACCGATGGAAAACACTACAATCTAAAAGAAAAAGATTCCACTCAGAAACTCTTCGATGATATTCTCTATTATAAAAAACCACCTTACAGAGTTAGCTACACATCCAGAAAACAGGTTAAAATACTCGAAGAAAAAAACATACAGATTGACATCGGAATTTTAAATGTTCAAAACCTTTCATCGGAATACAAAATAACATTTTTCACTAGGTTGGAAAACTCGATAAAGGATCCTTATATTTTTATTCCTTCAGCTATTTTCTTTTTTCTGATTTGCATTTCGGCACTGATTCTACTTCCCAAAGTAAGAAGAACAAATAAGAAAATTATTTTAGTCGAAGCAGATGGAAAGGAGACAGTTTACCAGTCCACAAAAGAGATAGAAGAAGATCGCGTCTACGAACAAATGTACGGAAAAAAAGATGAGCAAACAACCTCGAGAAAATCTTCATACCAAACCGATATCTATGAGTCCGAATTAGAAGAAATAGACTCCGAACAAAATTCATTTGTCGATGAATTGGGTGGGGAGAGCTATTCCAAGGCAGTCTTGATTCAGAAAGAAGGACCAAGTCCGGGAAGACAATACAATCTATATGGACATGAAACTTTGATTGGCAGATTGGAAACCAACCATTTGGTTATTTGGGACAATTCACTTAGCCCTGTTCATGCAAGAATAAAAAACATTCAGAATAAATTCGTGTTGTATGATATGCTATCCTTAAGTGGTGTTTATCTGAATGGTAAAAAACTCCTGCGTCCAAAAGTCCTGTATGACTTTGATGAAATTTTGATCGGAAAAACTTTGCTAATCTTTAGAGGTAAGTGAAAGAATTCTAAAGTTTTAAAATAGAATTTCTGCTTGACATATTTATTTTGTTTTGTAAATTAAAGAAATTATGAAGAGAAATTTTGCACTCATTTTAATTTTTTGTATTTATGTCTCACTATCTTGTGGTGGTGGAGGTTCGACAAACGATGCCAATTCGTTGTTTGCACTTTTACCCAAGGAATCGGGTGACGATGGATTGTGTACTGTTTCAGGACTTGGTTCACAAGTTAGAGCCGGTTTTACAGTTTCCGGCACAGAAGAACAGCCTGTACGTTTTCAGGAAATTCGGGAAACAAGTTATGCGGTTGTTTTAGTCAAAGGGGCGAATGTAGGAACAGTTCTGGAGATATCCTCCAACATTAATCCGGATATATATGCAACCGATTCTTGTCCGATAGAAACCGATCGAACGCAAGCCGCAGAATCCGGGAAAGATTATACACTCCAAGCGGGGGCAACTACCAATATATCCTTTCTAAAGAGAGGAAGTTATGCCGCTTATTTTCAAATTCGTGATAGAGATCAATCTCAAGCTATAACTACAAAAATATCCGGAACTCCTACAACTGCTCCCGGAAGTTCTTCGAGTGGAGTAGGAAATCTGACCTTTAATAAATCCTGCACGAATGACGGACTCAAGACTTGTACAAATTTATATGGAAATGTTACAACTTGTGACGGAGGGGAGACAGAAGGAGCGGAAATCTGTTCTAAGGACAATGTCTTTGGCGTTTGTAGAGTTCCGTCTACCGGAGGATATAAATTTATCTCACTTTATACAAGTGGTTGGAGTGACACAACATTGGCAACCGGAGCATGTACCGCACAATCAGGAACCTTTTCTGCCGGTTATTCGGAACCTTAGTTCTCTTAATAGGTTTTATAAATTAGTTTACTTAAATTTTAATAGAAAAAATATAGTACAAAGTTTTTTTAGGAGTCAAATTATGAAAAAAAGTTTAATCTTTAAAGTTATTTTAATTTCACTGCTTCCCCTTTTTCTCCATTGTGGCGAAAAAAAGGAAGGAGAAGCAACAACAGATAAGCAGGAACCAAAATCAGATTTCGTTTCAAAAGTTTATTATCCAAGATATTCCGTAGCCGCCTACAATGAGCCTGGTCCTGCTAAAAAAGGAGGTTGGGTTGCTACTTTGAACAAAGCTGAAGGGGTTAAGGGAATCGCTTCCAAAAAAGTGGAAGAGGGCAAGAATGAAGTGGAATATATACAAGTAGAAATCCCCGGAGCTAGTGGAGAAGCTTGGATTGCATCAAGACATTTAGTTGATTCTATGGGTGTTTTGGTGGGAGAGAAGGTAACTTTGTATTCAAGACCATCTTTAATGGCGAATCTATCATCTACAGCTACAAGTGCTTCTGTTGGAATTTTAGTTGAAGTTCTTCAATCGGAAACAGACACCGATGGAAACCAGTGGTCTGAAGTTCGAGGAAAATACGGAGAGACATGGTTTAAGGGTTGGGTCGTATCCAATTCGGTTTCAACTGATTTGGAACTGATGAGGGACGCTGCATTTTTAGAAAGATCTGTCGCGACCTTGGCGAATGAAAAGTCAACAGAAGATCAACTTCGTATGGCAAGAGAAACTCTGCAACAACTCTCGGAAAGAGATGATGCAATCGGTACCCAAGCCAAGATTCACTTCGGCTACTAGAATTTATTGAATTTACAAAGGATAAGGAATGAGCAGACCATTTAAAGTTTTAGGTATTCAGCAAATAGCTATAGGCGGTGAAGACAAAGCCAAATTAGCAGAATTCTGGATCGATATCATGGGACTAACAAAGGTGAATACCTTTCAATCGGAAAAAGAGAATGTCAATGAAGACATTCTTTCTATGGGGAAGGGACCGTATGCCGTGGAAGTGGACATCATGCAACCTATCGATCCCAACAAAAGCCCAAAAGTTCATGAGCCAAAATTAAATCACATAGGTTTGTGGATAGACGATCTTGCCAAAGCTGTAGAGTGGCTGACCAGCAAGGGAGTTCGCTTCACCCCCGGAGGCATCCGAAAAGGAGCCGCAGGATATGATGTGTGTTTCATTCATCCGAAAGGAAATGATGAATTTCCATTATCCAGCCAAGGAGTTCTAGTTGAACTTGTTCAAGCTCCTGATGATGTAATCAAAGCTCTGTCTTAGATTTAAAAAAGTGATTTCAAAGTGAGTTGCTATAAACAGGGCTTCTATGAAATTAGCCTGTCAATTTAGATAGTAAAAAGCCCTATTTCAATTGCAAAAAAGAAATAGGGCTATATTTTTTTAACGAATTACTTTTTGTAAATTTTAATAATTGTTGTTACCAATTCTTTAAATTTAGGATCTTTGAGTGAATAGAAAACCATATTGGATTTCTTTCTGGATTCAAGTATTCCGTTGTTTTTCATCTTGCTCAAGTGTTGTGAAGCAGCTGATTGACTAGTTCCCAATAGAGTTACTAGTTCTCCAACAGACATTTCTTTCGAGGATAGTGCATACAGGATCAAAAGACGGATAGGATGCGCAATTCCTTGTATACCTTTTATCGCGAGTTCAAGCTGTGTTTTTGAAAGCTCAGTTTTTAATTTCATACATTTTTGATACTTATTTTTAAGTATTCTCCCTTTTGCTTTTTAGTATTAAAGCAATTACTATATTAAGCATCTTTGAAAGACTCATAGAATTGCAATAAAAAAATTTCCAAATTAAAAAAAATTAAATTCGAACTCCACCGGAAATTTCTAATACCACACCTGTTATTAGATCATTTTCAACAATGAACTGTGCAGTAGACGCAATCTCGTCCGGCTCTCCCAATCTTCCGACCGGTATGATTTTTTTCCACTTATCCAAAGCTTCCGCATTCATATCTTTCAAAACCATTTCTGTTCCAATAAATCCCGGTGCAATTCCAGCAACTCTTACACCAAATCGTGCA
>JAFIGA010000157.1 GCA_020831715.1 Leptospira sp.
GATCCCCTAACAGGAAAAAATACAGTACACAAAGTCCCTTTTCAAGACGGAGATTCCTTGGGTGGATTGTTGTCCGGTAGGCTAAAAACTTTTCCCAAGCATGAAACCTATGTGGGAGTCCACTCTCTTGCCGAATCTTCCGTGGATGGACATATATTTATTACTCCTTCTTTGCAGAGAAGAATCATTGAATTCATTCCCGAAACAGGAGAATTCATCGATCATGAATTTACCAATGGTCTCTACCCTCATACCATTCGCATTGACAAAGAAGACCGAGTTTGGTATACATTGGCACTTTCCAATCAAATCGGAATGTTCGATCGTAAAACCAAAACTTTTTATACCTACGACCTTCCCCCAAGATCAAAAAAAGAAGCCTTTAATTTGTTTATAGCACCTTTCATTCGTATTTTAATGAACTGGGGTTTTCCCATGCATTGGCTTCCGGTTGATGAACGAGTCACCGGAATGCCACTTCCCTATGGAATTGATACATCTATGGATGGAAAAATCTGGTTTGCCAGGCTCCATGCAGATTCCATTGGATTCATTGACACAAACTCATCACAAGATCCATCCAACTGGGAACCGGAAATTATTGAAACTCCTTTCCAAAGTCCACGAAGACTCAGGACAGATAACCAGGGAAACGTATGGATTGGTGCTTTCTCAGAAGGAACCATTTATAAATATTCACCTAACAAAAAAGAATTCACTCCATATCCAATGCCCACAGCCATAGGTGGAATCGAAACTCCCTACTCCTTGAATGTGAACCGAATTACAAATCAAGTCTGGGCAACCGGAACCCAATCCGATACCTTGGCAGTTTTGGATATAGCTACGGAAAAGTGGAAGATCTATCCTATGCCAAGGAAGGTAACCTTCACTCGAGATGTGGAATTTTCCCAAGATGGTAAAAAGGCGTACACCTGCAACGGAGCATTCCCCAGTTGGCAGATTGAAGACGGGCAACCTACCCTGATCGAGATTACCCCATGAATGGTTTTTGGGGTAACCTCTAACTTAAATTATTTTTCATTTATAGATGAAATCAATTTTTTCATTTCTTCCAGTTTTTCTTTAAATTTTTCATCTTTACTTTCGCCTATGATGATACCATGCCCTATGGACTGGATCTCATGAGAAACCCGACTGAATTTTAACAAAAAATCTTCCATCGTCTTAGCATGAATTTTGTTTCTCTTCGAATAATATCTATATCCGTATTTCCAGGACAAACCTACCAAGCCCAGAAAATGCACCGGCAAAAGTAGGTAGGTCATAGCTCGAAATATTCTTCCGTAAGAAACAACCCCGTCTTCAGCAGCTATCGCTTCCGAATACCCCCACGCCCAGCAGAGGAAAAGAACAACAATTGTATAATTCAACTTGGGTGTGGTTGGAAATATTCCGTTAACCCAAGAAAGTAAAAATACTGTGGCAATTAAAAGAAGAATAACTTCCCATGGTAAAAAACTAAAAATTGGTTCGAGAAAATTATAGGTTCTCGAAACTATGGTAGTGACAGTGTCTATGAAATTTTCAGTGGACTCTGCAACCCCTTTTAGGTATTGTATTCCTTCGAGGATTTTGTTATAGGTATTGGTTACTAAAGACATGACTAATTATTCATCTAATGAAAACAAAGAACTGGAGAAAAGCGAAAATTTCTTCCGAAAAATTCCTATTTCCCTATGGCTGGTAGTCGGTTATATTTTATTGGCATTTCCTATATTGGTTTGGCATGAGAAGCATTTACCCTTGCTCATTATTCTTTTGTTGGCAATTACAGCTTTATTCTTCGGTTCTACACTTTTTTTTATTAGTATTAAAATCTACTCACAGATTTTGAAACATGGATTTCATCCAATTTATGAATTTTTAATTATCGTTATACTTCTTTTGGCACTGGGAATTTCAGGCTTTTGGGAAAATAGCGGTGGTAGACTATTCATGTTCATTTTCGCATTTATAAGTTTTATTTTAAGATTTGCAAGAGCGAAACTCTACTATTCGATAAGCATGCTTGCTATGATCCTATTGGCAAATGGGTTGCTTTCTTTCGTTGTTTTGCAAAAAATAGAAGTATTCACAGCATATCATTTATTTAAATCTCGATTCCAATTTACAGAAGTGGATCTATCCGACTGGAAGTTGGATGAGGAAAGTGGCATGCTTACCAATCGATCCATACCGATTAAACTCAAGTTACCGAACAATCTTTTCTTTCACAATCCTTCGGACTTGGGACTCAAAGAGAAGACCGGTGCAGGTCAGATTGCCGGTATTCTATCATACAGTGAGCGCGATCCCAATAGTTATCCCTTTATAAGAATATTTTTCTTTCCTGTATATGTTCCGGTAGAAGACTCCATCATTAAAGAAGAAGTTTTGAAATACATTCAATTCCAGGAAAAGCAAGGAGAACTCGAAGAGGTCAACGAAATCCAACCCAACCGACAATTTAAATTTTTGGATCGAATTCCGAGGAATGCTTTCTGGACATTTTACGATATACTAAGACCAAGATATGCCAAGACAGGGTATTATTTCCTAGAATCGAAAACAGGTTCCAAAGTACTTTTGCATATAACCGAGAATTTAGAGAAGGGTCAATACCACGAACCACTCATCCAAGAAGTATTGGATTCCATTCAACTGGAGTAAAATAACATCGACTTGACTTAGAGCCTGTCCCAAAACCCATATTCTTCACAGATATTTCTAAGTAACAGGATATTTGCTCACATAAGAGGCTCTAAATATCCTTAAAAGCAAGTAAAGCCAAAGGATGCACCAATGTATCGGCAACCTTCACACCAAGATGTAAATGAGGTCCGGTGGACATGCCCGTAGAACCGATTAGCCCAATCTTTTGACCTTTTTTTACCTTCTGTCCCGGCTTCACCAAAAGCTTGGACTGATGCATATAAAAAGAAAATATCTTATTTCCATGATCAATAATAGTAAAGTTCCCTTCAAAATACATCTCCCGTGCAAGAACAACCTTTCCATCATTTACTGCAAAGATAGGTGTACCAGCCTTTCCTCTGAAATCAACACCACCATGAGGTCTTCCCTTTTTCTCGTTATAATCCCGCCTAACGTAAAATGGACTAGAAAATGAAACTACGGAAACAGGATATTGAAAACCTGACTTGATTTGCAAAGGTGTGGATGAAGCAAATGCTATCGTTTTAGCCTTGGTGCAGTCTTCAATGAATTTTAGAGTTTTGGAATCATATTTTTTCTGTGTGAACTTTTTATCTAATTTAATGGATTGCTTCTTGATTACCAGAAAGTCAGTCGCACCTATATCGATTTCGTATTTTTTCATTTTACGGTTTACATAAAGTTTTCGTGAGTGCAGTTCAATAATCATAGACCCGGGTTTTCTTTCCGGATGAATAGGAATAAATCCGATCATCTCACCTTTCCAGGGAGACAATGAAACAATTTTTCCATCTGCAACTAATTTGAATTTTTCGGAAAATATACCTTCTTTCAATGGCTTGATTCGTATCTGAATAATCTCACCTTGAGCAAAATTCCTGGCATAAAGTCTTAATTCAAAATTCTGTTCCGTCTTTTGTATAATAGATAATTCCTCTTCCATCGAGAAAAGTGGATTTGAAAGTGATAGTAGTATTAAAACAGATAAAAAGTGAAAGTTGAATTTAAACGAAGGTGCTGTTGAAAAAAATTTAAATGTTCTAAGAAAAAGATAACCCATATTCAAATTTTCGGTAATTTCTTAAAAGTTCTTCAAAATCTTTTTCAGATAAAGGTTTAGAAACTAAATACCCTTGAAAAGAATCACATCCTTGCTCTTTTAATATGGTCAATTGCTCAACTTTTTCAACACCCTCTGCAACCACATTCAATCCTAGTGAATGAGCAAGATTTATAATAGCAAGAGAAATAGCCCTGTCACTAGAGCTGAATTCCAAATCATGAACAAAACTTCTATCAATCTTTAGATGATGCACATTTAATTTTTTTAGATAGCTTAAGGATGAGTAGCCGGTTCCAAAATCATCTACCGACAAACCTATCCCTTGATTCAAAAGCTCTTGAAAGGCACGGATGCTCTTTTCAGGATCTTCCATGATAGAACTTTCTGTTAATTCAATCGTAAGCAATTTACTAGGTAATCCGGTCGATTCCAGAATTCCAACAATTTCGTTGGATAGTGAAAGGTTGTTCCATTGTTTGGCACTTACATTCACAGATACGGGGAAATCAATCAATCCTCGATCTATCCAGTCTTTGGATATCTCGCAGGCAGATTTTAAAACATATAATCCGATTTCTTGAATGAGTCCGCTCATTTCGGCAACAGGAATAAATTCCAAAGGAGATACAATCCCCTTCTGAGGATGATTCCAACGAACCAATGCCTCCATTCCACAAAGTTCACCTGATGTTATAGATATTTGAGGTTGAAAATAAAGGAGAAATTCATCATTTTGAATCGCTTTTCTTAGATCATTCTCCAATTCCATTCTTTTGTGAACTTTTTGAATCATGATATCATTGTATATGGAAAAAACATTCTTCCCTTTTTCTTTTGCCGTATACATCGCTAAATCAGCTGACTTCATTAAATCTCGAGAAAATTGACCATGATCGGGATAAATCGCAATTCCAAAGCTGAAAGTTAAAAAGAATTCTCTTCCTTCTAAAACTAAACATTTTTTCAGATCGATTTGTAATTTTTGAATAGTGTTTACTAAATTTTCATTGGATTTTATATCATTCAACAATAATCCAAAATCATCTCCACCAAAATGTGCGAAAAAAGATTCACGAATTTCCAATGATCTGAGTCTATCGGCTAGTATGCGTATTATTTTATCTCCAAAATCCGACCCTAAAGTCTCATTGATCAACTTGAAGTTATCTATATCCAATGTAACGATTGCGAATTTGCGATTTGTTAATTTTGCATCATGAATCAGTTGATTCAATCGGTCTTCAAATAATATTTTGTTCGGTAGATTAGTTATAGGATTGTAATAGGCTAGGAAGTGTATTTTTTCTTCCGATGCTTTTCTCTCGGATATATCCCTAAAGGTCGCAAAGATATGAGTGATTCCGTTTTTTTGAAAAATTCGCCAGGTCGACTCCATTGGAATCCAAATATTCGATGATGTAACAAGTCCATGATTTGCAATTGTATACCCGTGAAATTCGGTATCATTCTTTTCGCTCTCTTGAGTGTGACTTAAAAATGAAAAATCACGTCCGATCAATTCATCGCGTGTGTATCCGAGAACAATATTTGCCGCATGATTGGCTTCGATAATTTTCTTGGTAGTTGCATCAATGATGAACATAATATCCAAAGAATCTTGAAAAAGATTTTCCCATTCTGCAAGATTTTCTTCGACCAATTTAAGAGAATTACAACTATTGATAGACTCTAATTTCGCTAGAATTGCTCTTTTGAGAAGTCCGAGATAATTTTCCTTTAAATCGACACTGCTTAGATAGAAATCCATAATGTTCGTAAGATCAGTATTTTTATCCGGGAGAGACTTATAGTATAATACCTTAATAGATTTGTTGTAGTGATTTACTACAGTCGACAACTCATCATCTGTTAGGTGATCACCCAATAAAAAAAGAACGATTGGCTCATCTTCAACGCCCTTTTTCAGATCATCCAAATTCAGAAGAACTACAGAATAATTCCAATGCATTTCCAATACATTTTTCAGTATTACTGCTTCTTCGGGATTGGATGAAAGGATGTACTGAACCATGGTATTATTGGTTCAGTTTTCAATAGTGGATAGAATATATCAAACAGAAAATTTCTTTCTAATTTCTCTGTCCCAGAATGGCTCCACCCTTTTTTTCCATCATACGTTCTTTGGTAAGAATGAGATCTTGTCTATTGTCTGCCGCCATCTCCCCTCCACCATCCAGATAGATTGCACCTTTGGGGCATGCTTCTTCGCAGAGTCCACAAAAAATACAACGGAGTAGATCGATTTCAAATCTCTTTGCGTATTTGTCTTCTGGATGAAGATGTTGCCTTTCGGGAGTCACTTCGGATGCATCAATTTGAATTGCATTGGCAGGACAGATCCACATGCAACAAAAACAGGCTGTGCATCTTTCTCTTCCCTGCTCATCTCTTTTCATGGAATGCATTCCACGGAACCTGGAAGAGTACTGCTTTTTCACTTCCGGATATTCAACAGTGACAACACCTTTTAAAAAAGCTGCTTTCAAAAAGTGCTTCATCGTAATCCCGAGACCCTTGCCGATAGAATAAAAGTAAAACTTTTCATACCAAGAGAAAGTATGCTTCTTCGCGACATTAACTACATTAATTGTTGCCAACTAGTGCCTCCTGTTTCTTGGGATTTTTAATTTCTTCCAACAATCGATGAAAAACACCCGCACTGCTCAATAAACCTTGAATCGGTTTCATGGATTGAGGGAAGTCTTGCTTCAAACCGTTTTTGTTTGTAAAACTGCCACCTTCCTCCGCGAAGATACGGATAGGAAGAGAATAGCCTGATTTAGTAACAGACTCATTATGATTCGTTTCAAGAACGATTACTCTATCAAGACGATCAGGATTAATATCAGAAGGAATTTCCTCTTTAATAACAAAAAGCAGATCAATCTTGCCTTGATTGAAATCGCCGACTATACCTTTTAACTCTTGCTTGGTTGTAAGATTTAAACCCAAAGCACCTGCAGTGTTCGGATGCCAATCTTTTGTAAGTAAAAAATCAACTTGTTCGGTTTCTTTATATTGTGGAGGGGTCGCTCTTGATTCCCACAGCACCGATTTATTTCCATCAATTGTTGAGAGAGTATCTAGTGCCATATTAATTGATCGGAGATTTTCATTGGTTTCGTGGGCACCACCAATCACAGCTATTGAAGAAGATGCCTTCCAAAGTTCTGCAACTTCCGGAAAGACTTCCATGGATTTGGCAGGGGATCCATTTTTGTAGTATGACAAAAGTCTATTTTCATTCATCCAGTCCAAATCGAATCGTCCCTTGTCGCATATGAAATACATATTATTTTCGGGGACTTCTCTTACCATATAACGATACATTTTATTGTCTCGAACATTGGCATTCACATTACAACCTGTACTGCAACCATGACATACAGATTCGTAGTTTTTATACCACCACACTCTGGATTTAAACAAGTTTTCTTTATTGAGAAGTGCTCCCACCGGGCAGATATCCGCCAAGGCTCCTTGGTAGTTATGGTTTATTGGCTCATCTTTCGCAAGACCAATGATGGAATGGTATCCTCTCTCGAATAAACCGAGGTTGGACTCTCCCACCTTTTCTTCTTCGAATCGAACACATCGATAGCAAACAATACACCGATTGTGGTTTATAATTAAATTAGTTCCAATCTCTTCTTGTGGGATGTTTCTCTTAGTGAATTCAAATCGAGAATTTCCTTTTCCGGATCCAAAGGCATTGTCTTGAAGTTGACACTCACCCGCCTTATCGCAAACCGGACAATCCAATGGGTGATTCGCCAAAAGAAACTCCATCGTGCCTTCACGACCTTCCTTTACACGATCACTTTTGGTAATAATTGATAGCCCCTCTTTTACTGAGGTATTGCATGCGGCTTGAAGTCTGGGAACATTTTCGATTTCGATCAAGCACATCCGACACATTCCAACTACTTTCAAAGCCGGATGATAACAGAAATAAGGGATATCTACACCAACATCCTTTACTGCATCTATTAAGTTCTTGTTTTCATCTACTTCGTATTCAATTCCGTCGATCTTTATCTTAACCAAAAACCTATCCCTCTACTATTAGACAGACTAGCTTCTGGTTTCTATCTTGCAACTCAATAAATTTGGAAATTTATCCGGGTCCAATCTGGCCTCTCTAATCTCTGGGGCATAAATTGTTGTTCCCGATCCACGGATATCAGTGTTCTTAATCAATTTCAACATAAAATCATCTAATATTCGATATGACAATGCTTCCAAGAAAAAATGCGTATCAACTTCTATGAATAATTGTTTTATATGAGAGCTGGTTTCTATTATATTATGAACCCTGTTGTAGATTTCATCTGCCGAGTTTTTCTTGGGACAGCCTTCTAATTTCAATGAAATCAGATTTTCCCCTGTTTCGGAAACATTGATTTTTAGAGGTTTATCTTTTTTAACAAAAAGATCAGTTGTTTCCATTTTCATGGCTATAAGAACCTTCTCTAAAAGGGCATCGATTTCAATTGGTTTTAAAATATATTCCTTTACATGCCTCTGAGCTGCTCTTAGGACATTCTTTCGTTCGCCAACAGCAGTCAGAACTATAACAGGAGTATCTCGTATAAAATCTTGAGCTTTTTCAATGAATGACAATCCATCCAGGTAAGGCATCATTATATCGGATATGATTAAATCATAATCATTGGTTCGAACTTTGGAAAGTGCCGCCATTCCATCCGGAACATGAGTAACATCAAAATTAAATCGATCCATAGCATGCTTAACCAACATTGCCGAATTTTCATCATCCTCTGCCAAAAGAACTTTTATCAATTTAAACATATTTTAAAACTCCTGAAAATTTTATCTTTTCAAAACCCATTTTTCATACCATTCAGGTTGCAATGACCTTTGATACAAATAAGCATCGATTAATACCAAATTGATTGCGGCTTCCACAATAGGAACAGCACGAGGAAGAACACAGGGATCATGACGACCTCTTGCCTTCAAAGTTGTTTCTTCGTTGCTGGAATTTACAGTTTTCTGTTCCAACTTGATTGTCGAAGTTGGCTTAAAAGCTGCTTTAATCACCAATTCCATACCATTGGTGATTCCACCCTGCAATCCACCGGAATGATTGGTTCTAGTCCTCACTCTTCCCTGAGAGTCAGTATAAAACTCATCATTGTGCTTACTCCCCGTTAGACGAGTGCCAGCAAATCCGGAACCAATTTCGAATCCTTTGCAAGCTGGAATAGAAAGGATTGCTTTTCCAAGATCACCATCCAACTTATCGTATACAGGATCCCCCAAGCCGGGTGGAAGATTGTATACGACTGCTTTAACAGTACCACCTACAGAATCTCCTTCATTTCGAAGATCCAAGATATGTCTTTCCATCTTGTCCGCAATTTCTTTGGAAGGACAACGAACTATATTCGAATCAACTTCTTGAACTGACCTAGGGTAGTTGGACTCCGATATATGAGAGTCGATTTCTCCAATGGAATCAACCCATCCAACCGTAGTTATACCTAATTCTCTTTCCAGAATAGTTCGGGCAAATGCTCCCGCCGCAACCCTCGCTATTGTCTCTCGAACGGAGGATCTACCTCCACCGACATGAGCGCGGTGACCGTATTTTTCTTGATAGGTGTAATCGGCATGAGATGGACGGTATACTGTTTTTAAATTGTCGTAATCTTTGGATATAGTGTTTTTATTATCCACAATAAGTGCGATTGGACTACCGATTGTTTTACCTTCGAAAACACCCGATAGAACACGAACCGTATCCGATTCATCCCTAGGCGTTGTGATATCACTTTGGCCGGGTCGTCTTCGATCTAAATCTTTTTGAATTTCTTCCAGTTCAAATGGAAGACCCGCAGGTACTCCATCAATCACAACCCCAACAGATGGTCCATGTGACTCTCCAAATGTACTGACTCTATATATTTTACCCCAGGAACTTGGCATACAGTGACTATTCCATTAAAAGAGTGATTTAAATAAACTAGTTTTTATTTCAACTATAGAAAAAGACAAAATAAGCTTGAATCATGCCTACCAATCCTCCCAACAGAGCACCTAATACAATAAGTGTCATTTCATCCTCTTTGAAAACAGAATGAAGCAACTCTTCAAAATCCTCTTTGGGTAATTTACTCAATCTCTCTGCAATTGTTTCTTCAATTTTCAAGGTATCTGTGACATAGCTTTTCACCCTATGGGCTACATCCGGGATGATCCAAACAATTTTTTCTGAAATGGATTCTTTGAGCTCTTGTATTTTTTCTTGCCCCATGATTATATCAGCCATAGGAATTTTTTCATTGATCTTGGACTGAGCGACTTCTTGTGCTTTTTGATTCACCAATCGAATAATTAAATCTCCGCCTTTTCCCATGAATATCAATCGAATCAAATTTTCTGTGTTTAATACGCGGTTGGCAACTACAGCGGCAAATTCTTTGGAAACATCCTTTTGCCTTTTTAAGAACAAGCCTTGGTATTTAAAAAATACATATTGCTTTACTTCCAGAGGTCTGAAAATCATAAGAAGAGCCAACCAATTTGTATAATAACCCACAGCAATTCCCATGATGGGCATTGTCCACCACTGACCCAAAATATTGATGAAAGCAATCTGTATCAATCCTATAAGAAAACCAAAATAAGCTCCGGAACGAATGATGAATTGAAACTCTGGACCACCGCATCTCTGAAACATTTCTATCAAATAAACAGTGTTCCTACCACTCAAAGAATTCTTAACAATCTCATCAAACTCCAACACATTGTCCAAATCCTTACCAAAAGAGTCGTAAACATCACGAACCTGTTCCGGAATAACTGCACGCACCTCGTCTTCTATGCTTTGTCTAAAACTTGCCGGTAGCATTTTCCAAAGCGCCGGATTCTGCGCTTGGATCACATCTCGAACAATCTCTTCAGCTTTTCTATCAATTAGGTCTTTAACCAAAAGTAGCAGGTCATCCGGGTTGATTCGATTGTAAAGCTCTTTGGGAGTTATTAATTTTTCAGTAAGGACTCGCGTAATCAATCCACTCATCTTAATGGCATGGTTGGGGATAATTCCCTTCCATCCAATTTTGCCAACACCCCAAAATTCCATTGGGTGAAAAATCATCTTAACTGCCATATAATTTGTGACCCAACCGACAAAGGCGCATGTAAGTGGAATTGACAGTATCTGCATTGCTTGAGGTGATGTAATCCAATCCATATCTGGTCAAATGTAATTACGAACAAACAAGAATAAAGCAAAAATTGGCTAGTAATCTAATATTATCATGCAAATGCCCAAAAAAACACTTAAAAATTCCATAATTATTTCTGCCGGGATACACATTTTCGCATTAGCTATCATTTATATTTACCCTAATCATCAGATCCAAGATGCGATTCATATCAAGCCACCCTCCGGTTCTTCTGTTCGAATTCTTTCCAAATTCAGAAATCCGGGAAAAGGAGAATCTAGTCCGAATGCAGAGGCAAAATCTGCGGAGGGAGCGTCTATTGAGAAAGAGATTGAGAAATTCAAAAAAAATTTGACCTACCCTGCATCGGCAATTGCGAAGGGATTGGAATCCGAGTGTGAATGGCTTGTAACGGTTGCAGAAAACAGCAAGTCTAGAAATGTGGAAGAATCGAAACGATGTAGATACAGAATTTTTGATAGAGAGTTTCGGAAAAATATTGCGGATTGGAAATTTGACCTTCCTCCGGGTACAATAATTCGAATTCCTGTGAGTTACAAAATACAGCAAGAAAATGACAGAAATAACTGACAATCTCGAAAGAAAATGGCACATCATCTACACCAACCCCAGAACTGAAAAGCGTGTTCTTGAGTACTTGAAGAAATATCATTTCGAAGCCTACCTTCCTATAATTCGCATAAAATCTCGTTGGAAAGACCGATGGAAGGAAATTGAAAAACCACTTTTTACATCTTATGTTTTTGTTAAGATGTCTTATTGGGATGAAAAAAAGAAAATCTTGGTTCTACCGGGAATCCATCACATTGTATTTTACAAGGGGCAACCTGCAGAAGTATCTGATGAAAATCTGGAGATGGTTGAGTTGTTCGCTACTAGTTTTGGAGAGAAATTAAAAGTAGAAAAATATGAGAAACTCAAGCCGGGAAATATCGTAGAAATTCGCACCGGAATTTTAGCCGGAAGGAAAGCGGAAATAATTCAGATGAAAAACAAAACTTATGTTATTGTTGCCCTACCCATGATGGGACAAGCTGTCCGAGCTGAAGTTAAAATTGAAGATCTGGGTTTGGAAGAATTAAGGATAGAGTAAAACTATGATGGAACTATCCAGAGTAAAAACCTTAGAATTAATTCACCGTGCATTGGATTCGGAAATAGAATCCATTCATCATTTCCGCAGAAATCTCGATGAGAGAATAATTGATGCTGTCCATTTGATATTCGGTTGTAAGGGTAAAACTATTCTTGCAGGTGTGGGAAAATCCGGCGACATTGCGAAAAAAATATCATCTACACTTTCCTCAACAGGAACTCCGGCAATTTTTCTTCATCCGACGGATGCATTGCATGGAGATGCAGGAATAATCGGAAAAGATGATATAGTTTTTGCTATTGGAAAGAGTGGCGAGTCGGAAGAATTGAATTCTTTAATACCAACCATTAAGAAAATTGGAGCTCGCTTAATCTCGCTTACTGCCAATGAAAATTCAACTTTAGCTAGATCATCTCATGTCTGCGTAGTAACTCCCATCTTAAGAGAAGCCTGCCCTCTGGCACTCGCTCCCACATCCAGTACGACTATAGCCCTCATGGTTGGAGATGCAATTGCAATGGCATTGATGGAATTGAGGAATTTTCGTGCGGAAGATTTTGCATTGTATCACCCCGGTGGGAGGTTGGGCAAGAGGTTAGCATTAAAAGTAGATGATGTGATGAGAATTGGTGACAAGATTCCCAAGGTTACCATGGATCAAAATGTATATAGTATCCTTGATGAAATAAGTCTAAAAGCGGTGGGAGCAACTACAGTTACTGATGATAATTCCAAATTAATCGGTTTGATCACAGATTATGATATTCGAAGAATGCTCCAAAAAGGCTTCAATCCCGAATTTATAGCCAAGGATTTCATGAATTCAGAACCTACTTTTTTCCTTTCAGGAACTAGTGCTTACGACATTTTAGTAAATATGGAAGATAGGTCTAGACCTGTTTCCGTTGCACCTATAGTGAATAAAGACAATATTGTAATAGGGATCATTACAGTTCATGATCTGTTACAAAAAGGATTATAGATAATGCCGGTGAAGTATAGAGTAATTGCAGCAATGGGAGAGGATGATATCCGCAATCTCCAAAAGAAAGATACTAAAGATATTGATATAATTGAAATTAGATTGGATCTCTTCAGTCGAAATTACATCCAAAAAGAGTTGAAGAAGAAATTAAAATCTCTGGGATTACCTGTACTTCTCACTTATCGAAGAGCTGAAGATAGTAATATGAGATCATATGTTAAATTATTTCCTGAAGATGTGGAAGAACTGGTTAAAGATTTCAATGATCCCAATAATTTTATAGATATAGAACTGAATCGAGAAGATACAATATTTCAAAATTATGAAAATATGAAATATCAGATAATCTATTCTTATCACAGTTTCAAGAAGTCGATTAACCAAAAGGAAATGAAAGATTATATTGCTTCTGCAAAACCTGTAAAATCAGGAAAAATGATTTTTAAATTCGCTATTACTCCGGAAGATATTGAAGAAACAGCCACTTTCCTGGCAGATATTAAGGCTTTGTCTAAAACAAATACAATGATTGGAGTCTGCATGGGAGAGATGGGAGTACTATCTCGTGTCTTTGGTGATCAATATGGATCATCGTTCACTTATATGACTATAGGTGAGCCTAAAGCTCCGGGCCAGATTCCCGTGGAAATTTTCAAAAAACTCAGACCGGATCTTTACAGGAAATAGGATTTTTATGTCAGGTAACAACGAAGAAACTAATATACATAAATTTGAGGATTTTACTTATTTTGACAACCAAGCACTATGGTATCTATGCAATGAGACCCCACCTCAAACTCTTGCTCTTGCGTTTTTAGGGGCAGATGAGAAGGTATGTGGGTCTATGCTGGGTATTTTGGATTCTAAACGAAGAAAATATGTTCACGAACTTATGTCGCAACAACAAGATGCTGACGTTGAAAAAAAAATAGCGGCAGCAGAGGGAATGTTTATCATCGCGGAAGGTTTGATCACCAGAAATCTAATTAGAAAGCAAGGGCGTTACTATTTCGGAGATAAAAAGGTATAGCGTATACATGTTTAATGAGTACTAAATAAAAAACGTGTAGTAAATATCAACTTTCTATCGTCCGATAATAGAAAGAGACATACTACTGTGAAAAGGATACTTGCATTACTTACTATAAATCTGTTTTTATTAAATGGATGCATGGCATGGCCGGGTTTAACAGCTCTGCTAGGTCTTGTAGGCAATGATAAAGGTTCCGAGGGATTATTTTTTCTACCACCTGGTGGTGGTGAAGGTGCCGGAAACGCATCTCCCGATAGAGAGACCCCTCCCCCCACAGATTTAGATCCCGGCAATAAGGATCCTATCGTTTTAACGAGAGTCGAAATAAGCTCAAATGGAAATGCTTTTCCTTTGGGTACCCATAAAGATCTTCAGCTAACTGCCATTTATTCTAATAATACAAATACAGAAATTACAGATCTTGTGAACTGGATTTCAGATGATGATGCAATCATAGAAATTGATGCTAATCAAGAAGATCATCCGGGTAGAGTGATTGCCAGATCCTTAGGCACTACTAGTATTCGATCTACTTTCCAGGGACAAGAAGATGAGATAGAATTAACAGTAACCAATGCAGCGTTAGTCAGGATCGAAGCTGATCCAAGTAATCTTTCCATTATAAGAGGAATGACTTCCGAATTTCATATAACCGGAATTTTTACAGATGGCACAACTGAAGATCTTACAGATGATTCGAATACATCTTATTCATTCGCAAGCAATATCGCTTCTCCCAACCAACCATCCATATCTAGGATGCGAGGTGATGCAGTGGGCGCTAGTTCCCTAACCATTACCCACACTGCACCCAATGGAACTTTTCAAGATACTATGAATATTACGGTGAACTCTCCTGCTTTGGTATCTATTCAGGTTGAGCCGGAGAATCCTTCGCGAGCATTAGGTCTTACCAAACAATTCACTGCTATAGGAACTTATGAAAATGGAGAAACTCAAGATATCACAGAAGATGTGACTTGGATTTCGCAAGATCCAACCAAAGCAATTTTTTACGCACATCCAATTCCAAAAGGCGAAATACAAACCTTGGAAGAAGGAACAGTTTCTATCCAAGCAAGTTACGTTTCAATTCTATCCGACCCGGTTTCACTTACAATTCTTCAGAAACAATTGACCTCTATTGCAATCAGCCCATCATCTTACAGCTTAGCGAAAGGCTTACATCATAATTTTACAGCAACAGGAACTTTTACCGATAGCACAACAGAAGACATTACCGATGAAATAACATGGTCTTCCTCTAATCCATCCATTGCAACCATAAGCAACGCATCACCCAATCGAGGAAGAGCAACTGCACTTGAAATTGGCTCAACATCAATCCAAGCAAGTTACTCAACATTCTCTGCATCGGCAACTCTAAATGTAACATCAGCAATCCTTACAAGTATTGCGGTAGTTCCCAATAATGCGGAAACTGTCGCCGGTGAATTTCGTCAATACAGTGCAATTGGAACTTATTCCGATGCCTCTACGCAAGACCTAACTACTTCAGTAACATGGTCAGTTTCACCCTCATCATTTGCTTCAATAGCCAATTCTATCGGTAATCATGGACGTTTGCAGGGAATATCTGCAGGAGCAGTGACAGTAACTGCAAACCATTCATCTCCCAATTTAACTGCATCAGTAAATGGAACCATTCTTGCCGCAGATACAACTCCACCAACCATTGTATCAGCGACATCCCTCTCACCCACAACGGTTCAAGTGACCTTTTCCGAACAAGTTGATTCTACACAAGCTACCAATGCAAGTAATTACAGGATTGCCAGAAGTACTGCGGTCACAGGTGTTTGCTCAAATAATACCAATTTTGGATCACCCCAGACCGGAGATTTTTCAATCGATTCTGTTACACCATCAGGGGGTTCTGGCTCAATCTATGTATTGCATCTATCTTCATCGCAGAGCTTTGGTCAAAATTATACTCTCATTGCCAACAAATCCGGAATTGCGGATCTAGCAGGCAACAATCTAGATTGCTCCAACTCGGCATCTTTCGAAGGGCAGGCACTGCTTCGAGTTACATCTGCAACATGTGACAGCCTGAATCGGATCGCCTTAACTTTTTCCAAGCCTGTATTGGGAGGCAATGTTGCCGGTTCAGCAGAATGTAATTCCATTGCATCTTGCTCACAGCGGTATCGCTTAGTAGATCCGGGATTGGGTAGTATTACCAGTGCTCAGATTTTTGATGGAACAGTATGCAATGGTGCTCCGGCAAATAATTCTCGTGTATGCATAACACATTCCCTACTCCAAGGTGGAAGCAATTACAATATCATTGCCGCAAATGGCATCGATGGTGATGGATTCAATGATGCAAGCTACGGTGCTATACGAGACTTTACCGACTCAGAAAATCTCCAGTCGAATCCTAGAGACAGAGCGGGATTTTCCGGCTGTGGAGTGGCACCTAACAATTTTGCCGATGGACCTATATCTTCCGATACCTTTGGGGATGGGACTTCTTTCGGTTATCTCACCAACTACAACAGCCAAATCTACGTAGGACCAAATGCCAAAGGAAATTCTGCCGCGAGATTCAATTTTGACGGAACAAGTCCACAAAATGTAGGTTTCACAATTGAACGTAATACCGGCCATAGCAATTCGGCGACTTCCAGAGACGGTGGTATTGGTGTTCCACCATTTGTAACTATGGGGCATAGCGGTTGTACACTGAATAATGCCAATTTAACAGAAGGATGCGGTCCCGATAATGAGAATGGTCGAGGAAGTTTTGCCAAAGTAGAATTGCATGGAAGCGAATTCTTAATCATGGGCGGATCACGAAACGTTGATCCCAATTCCAAATGGAAAAACTACAACTACATTTACATGTCGAGTAATACTGGATCAACACTGAATTTCAATTGGATTCTATTAGGCAACCAAATTACTGGAGCTTCAACCGAAGGAGTTCAAAGTTTTGTTTCCCATAATAATAGAGTTTATATGGGATTTGCTAAATTAAACGAACCATTTGCATGTGCCGGAATGCCTCCCGGGTCTTGTAGCGGAAATGGCGATCTTTCCCGAAATACTCCGGATTTTGGTGTTGTTCGTTTCAAAACAGGAGCGACTGACAACAATGCCTGTGGAATCAATCAAAATTGCGATGCAGGTGCGAATAGCCGTGGAACTAGATTTAGAATAGATGCGATTGACTATTTTGGTGGTACCAATGCGAATACCAACAAGACTGAAACAGATAACTGGGGTCTCTATGCAGGAGTCGATACTTTATTTGTATTCCGCGATAGAATCTATGCGGCAAATGGTGGTCACCATCGAGTCGATCATAATGGAAGCATTATTCGTTCCGATACTTTAAATCCAGGTACTTGTAATACAGGTAGCAATCATTGCAACGGCAATTTTGTAGAAATTGGTCCTAGATCTCATCCATTTTGGCATGGTGCAGGAGCCAATGAAAATCGCTGGTATTCATTGGAACTTAGGAAAGCGGCTGACTTTTCTCCTGCAGATCATGCCTTTGCCCAATTCACAGAATACAAAGGCAATCTATATGTAACAAGGACTATATGTGATACTGTTCAATCTGCCGCAACGACACATACTGCAACGTTCTTTATGGATTCAGTTGCAGGATGCACAGATGGAACCTTCAATAACAGAAAACCACAGCTTTGGAAATGTGTTCCTGAAATTAGTGGCGATGCAAATACCTGCGAAGCAGAGGACTGGTCTGTAGTTGCGGACAATGGAACCGGAATTTCCAATTTAGGATACGCTTCCAATCACAGTGCAACCATGGTGGTTGCGAATGGAAATTACCTCTACTATGGTATGGACAATGAAAATGGAGTGCAGATTTGGAGAACTAATATCGAAAATCCATCTTCTAATATCTCCGAATGGGAGAGAATCAATACCGATGGCTTCGGAGATACTGATATGAGAAATATTTTCTCGGCAATATCCGTGCCTGTGGGAAGTCAAAAATTTGTTTATATTTCTGTTGGTAAAAACGGAACACCTCTGAAAATATTCAGACAACAGAATGATTGAGCCATTTTTTTATGGTACAAAATGCAATATGCCGATAATATACAAATGAGAGTAAATATGATTAAATCGAATAGATTGAAGAATAAATTGAATATATTTTCACTTCTAGCAAGCATTATAATTATAATATTTAATTGCCAACATGCAAGAATTAGAATTGCACCTCCGCTTCCTCCCGAATGTAAACCTTTTACTGAGAAGGAAGGTTCAGATGATTGCATAAAAAAAAGAGAAGAATGGCAAGAAGCTTTGAATAAAATTCCCACTACAGTCAAGGAATATGAACAAGTTTATTACTACTGGGGATTATCACCCAGCGATTTTGATTATGACCTTAAAAATGAATGTCCTAAAGGAACATATGAAATCCATCAATTTTCAACACTGAAGCAAGGAGTTTATGAACAAGTAACTTTAGGTTTTTATTCTCCAAGAACCTTACGTCTCACTTGTTTAAATCAAGAATTCACTCCCGAACCACAAAATCGTCCAACAGGAAGGAGAAGATAATAATGAAAGGTTTAATAAGACTTTTACTCGTTGCCGGCATTCTTTTTATCTTTTCTGCCTGCAATAAAGCGACTCTCAGTATGGGAAAATCCCTCTCGGAAAAACCCTCCCACTCGAATAGAACTTACAGTTACATAATGGGATATTATGAACTTGGTGAAACGAATCAGGCTTTGTGCGAGCAAGGAAGCATTTCCAGAGTTGAAATTAAAAGAGGATTTCTTGATTCCGTGATTCACATCATAGCCGGTGGGATCGTTACCAGCAGAACGCAAGAAATATATTGCGAATAATTTTCCTACTTGTCAGAGAACACTGTTCTTTTATAGTTAGCTCTACCGGCTTGGCGAGGTAGAACTACATGAAAGAACAAACTTCCATTCAATACGATTTTGACTATATAATAATCGGATCCGGTTTTGGTGGATCCGTATCAGCAATGAGACTCGCTCAAAAGGGTTACACTGTAGCAGTATTCGAATCCGGTAAGAGATGGAAATCTGAAGATTTCCCCAAAACAAATTGGTCCATATCTAAATATCTTTGGATGCCCAAAATTTTTTGTTATGGAATTCAAAGAATCAATCTATTGAATGATTTTCTTTTGGTAAGTGGTGCCGGTGTGGGTGGAGGCTCTCTTGTCTATGCCTGCACACTGTATGTTCCCGGTCACAAATTCTTCAAGAGTAGTACCTATTCCAAAATGGGAGGAGAGAAATCTCTTCTACCTTTTTATAATGTTGCCAAGTATATGCTAGGTGTTACCGAAAACCCCAAGACATGGAAGTCCGATGATTACCTCTTGGAGACAGCAAAAGAGTTCGGAAAGGAAGATACATTCCGTAAGACTCCTGTTGGAATATATTTCGGAAAAGAGGAAGACAAAAAAAAACTCAGAGGTAAGGATCCTTATTTTCTGGGCGAGGGTCCCGATCGCAATCCTTGCAATTTCTGTGGTGGTTGCATGGTAGGCTGTCGCTATAAAGCGAAGAACACTCTTGATAAGAACTATCTGTATCTTGCCGAGAAATTGGGAACGAAAGTATTCCCGGAAACCAAAGTTGTAGAATTGCTTCCTCTAAATGTAAAAGGAGAACCGGATTCTCAAGAAGATGGAGATTACGGATATAGAATCAAAACCGAATCTACCACGGGTTGGTTTGGATATCCCAAGAAAGAATTCAAAGCTAAATCAGTAATAGTATCTGCATCCGTTATGGGATCTGTTGGTCTTCTTGCCAAGATGAAACAACAGAAAAAGCTTCCTCATCTTTCAGATAAATTAGGTGATACAGTTCGTACGAATTCGGAAACAATACTTCCGGTAACAGTATATGGAAAGGATGTTGATTTCTCGGAAGGAATTGCAATTACATCCAGTGTCCATCCCGATGAAGATACACATATCGAACCGGTTCGTTATTCCAAAGGATCCGATTTCATGGGTCTCATGGGTTCTGCTTTTGTTGATGGGGGTGGTTCCATCCCCAGGTGGGCGAAGTGGTTGTGGACTATAGTATCCAGACCGATTCATTTCATAAAATCATCCAATCCTTTTGGTCTTGCACAGAAATCCATCATACTTTTAGTTATGCAAACAGTGGATAATTCCGTGAAATTGGTTCGCAAAAGAAGATGGATCTGGCCTTTTCAAAAGTCTATGTCCTCTACACTCTCTACCGGAGAAAAAACTCCAACCTATATACCTATAGCAAATGAATTCGCCAAGGTTCTTGCCCAAAAAACCGGTGGAATTGCCAGATCTTCCATTACCGATGTCGTGTTAGATGCACCAATTACCGGACATATCATGGGAGGATGCATTGTGGGGGAAACTCCGGATGAAGGTGTCATTGATTATGAAAATCGAGTGCATGGATATAAAAACCTTCGAGTATGTGACGCATCCATGCTTACAGTTAATCTCGGAGTTAATCCTAGCCTAACGATTACAGCACTCACCGAAAGAGCAATGTCTTTTATTCCGGCAAATGAAGGAAGTCCAATTCAAATTTTTGAGTTTGAAAAAAAGGAAGGTTTTCATAAAATAGTATTCAATGAACACAAGCAACCATCCCGAGGATCTCTTCGAGCCGATACTAAAACAAGACCTGGCATTGGTAAAGGAAGTGCTAAAAAATCTAAACCCCGAGGCAAGAAGAGAGCTTAACAATCCCAATTTCATTGAAAGAAATATAGCTCAAGACAAATACGGTTGCACTCCTTTGTTTTGGGCGATTAAGCTATCCAACCCAACTCTTGTCACCTACCTTTTGGATTTTGGATTTTCACCCTTGGATCAAAATCGAGATGGAGCCATAGCCATTTCAGCATTATTAGAGAAAAAAAATGAAGAAATTTTTGAAAAATGCTTACAGTGGTTTGCATCATATTTCATGGATTCACGTGTGCTCTTTCCTAGAGATCAAAAGGGATCGACATTTTTTCACAGACTTTTTGAACACGAAGAGTGGGATTGGATCACTCAACTCCTTCCCCATTTGGAAGAATCCTCATTGGAAGTTTTTGATTCAGAGGATTTCTCACCACTTCATTGGGCTGTGAGGTTGGGCTCTGTGGAGATTACGAAAAAATTGCTGGAATTCAATCCAAGACTATACAAACTTCCCAATACTCATGGACTTACTCCTGTTCATACGGCATGTGAATACAACCGTCTTGAAATCCTTCAGGAACTATTGCATTTAGAAAAAGAAGATTTCTTGGATACTTTAAATCAAACTGACTCAGTCGGGAATACAACCCTGCATTTAGCCGTGGAGTCGGATGCAGTAGAAATCATTCCTTTCCTATTGAATAATGGAATCTCTATTCTTGCAATGAATAATAGCAGGGAGGCTGTTTTTGAAATTGCGAACCGTGAAAAATACCACCATTGTCTGAAGATTTTAAAAAAATATCTATTGCAACATATGAAAGATATCTTCGTATACGGTAATTCGAATCCTTTAGAATTTGAATCCAAACTCAAATTCATTCAATCAAGAAAAATTCTCAGCTATGATGAGCTCTACCAAATATCTCCTGATATTGTGTTTCCTACCAAAGTTTAGCGAAAAAACCTTCAAACAAAATTCCATACTTAACCATGTATATATTAGATATTTTATTAAAAATATCAGAAATAAATTTTTTTATCGCAATAATATAACTTATTTCGTCCTATGTTGATAGTATGGAAATTATAGGATCAATTCAGCGAGCCATCGATTATGTCGCAGAAGCATCACAGAAACTACATGTAATAAATAAATATTTGATGGATAAGGAATTAACTCTTCGGGAATATCCATTTGAAACTAAGATCAAAATTTTAAAAGTCAATGCAGATGCAACCCAATTTGCCGCAGGCTCCATTGATCATGAAAAATTTGTTGTAGGTCAACAACTTTCTTTCTATACTCTACTAGCGAAATACATTCAGATAAACTGTAAGGTTACAAAAATCAAAGAGGATGGTGTAATCTTATTTCAATTAGAGAGTTTGGGTATAGCCAAGTCCAATCGATCCGAAAAGAGAATTTTAAATGATGGCACCATGCATGTTTCCAACCTGGTGACCGTGAAAACGGTTATCGATGCCAATATGTTCCAGATCCCGACCTTGGTCAAAGTAGCTTTTGATGAATTCAAGAACCGATTTGATAAAAGCAAATTTGAGTTTGTAAAGATAGATATTTTCAAGTCTACCCTACCTCGTAGATTTGGCATCGTTAAAAAAACCGGTAAAGCCCTGCTAATTGAAGATACTCAAGAGAATGATTCTTATAAACCAAAAAATCCCAATTTGCTATCCTATGAAAACGACATAGACGAGGATATTGAAGTGGATAAAAAAGAGTTTCGTGAGGACGGAATTCTTTCTGAAATTATTGTCCCCATTCTATATGAAGACAAGAGTAAGCAGAAATTTGCCATGGGCTATATATGGGTGCAAAACAAAGAAAACAAGCTCCAAGAAGAACACATCGGAGAAATTGAAGAAATCGCCGGAAAACTAATTCAGAGAATCCATGAATCTAATACAATGACAGTAGAACAGAAATTCCCTGTGATTGATGCAAGTCAATCCGGAATTCAAATAGCTGTAGAAGATGATGATTTAAAGAAAATTCTACCAAAACAAAAGCAAATTGTCTTGGATATCTATTTTAAAATGCAACCACCGTTTACAGTAGTGGGAGATATTCGTTGGATCGCCCAAAAAACTGACCAAAAAATGCTTCTTGGTTTGAATTTGAACGCGAAATCCGATATGCCCGGTGAAAGAGCAAGGTACACCCATAATCTAGATACTTTGAGAAGAATGGTTGAATCAGAAAAAATTGCCAAATCTTAAAAATTATCTTGTATTGCCCCAAGAAATATACCACAATGGACATAGGGATGGCTGAGAATGGAAAGGGAAGAAGGAAAATACAATCCAATACTCATAGAAACTCAACCAGGCTCCTATGCTATGTTTTTGCCACCGGATATGGCGTGCATCAAGACATTTCGTAAATCCTTAAGACAATCCCTAGAAGCCAATGATTTTAAAAATGAAGATATTGTTCAGATAGAACTTGCCGCCGATGAAGCTATCACTAACTCTATATCTGCGAATGTTACCAGTAATTCTGAAGAGACGATAATCTGTCGTTGGTTGATTCGGGACATGAAAATTACCTTATTCATCTTGGATTATGGATCAGGATTTAAAAAAAATCCGGTAAACGATATTCCGGAAGATGAGACCAATCCAAATTCGATGAAAGGATACTTGGATAAAGTTAAAAGTCACCAAGCCAGTAAGCCTGATTGCCTTCCTTTCAATGGAATTAAAATGGGTCACAAAAATATAGGTAAGGGGTTAAAAATCATCTACTCTCTAATGGACTCAGTTAAAATTCTTTTTCATTCAAATGGGGTGGTCGTTGATAGCCCTGATGAAAGCAACGTATCCGGTTCCATAGTCGAATTGGAATATGATGTGAAAAAACGAGCTTCCGCATAGATTTTAAGAATTCAGAAATACTCTTTTTTACTTTCCTCAAACCGTGCAATGTGGATATATGGAATAGTGATTCTTCATATCAACGCATCTAAAGAATGGAGAGGCGGAGAGAACCAAGTTCTAAATCTCGCCATTGGTCTAAAAAAGGCAAAAGTCCCTCAGATAATCATGGCACAGCCGAATTCTCCTCTAGCTGAGAAAGCTCGAAATGCCGGAATAGAGGTGGTCGAATTCCTAATGAGATCGGAGTTCGACTGGAAAGCAATCAAAAAAATCAGAGAGCTTGTCGACACTCATAAAGTACATATCGTCCACACTCATACATCTCATGCTCACAGTCTTGCCTTCTTTGCTAAGAAAAAAAAGGACAATTGGAAATTAATTGTAGCGAGAAGAGTTGACTTTCGAATCAATAAATCCAGATTTTCACTTTGGAAATTTCAATCAAATTTAATTGATATGGTAGTCGGTGTATCACGTTATATTCAGAGGAATTTAATTTCTGATGGAATGAATCCTACCAAAACATTAACTATCCACAGTGGTATTGATATAAGTAAATTTAAAAAACTCTCATCCAAAGAAACATTGAGAAAAGAACTGGATCTTGACAAGAAAACTCTTGTTATTGGCATTGTTGCCGCTTTGGTAGACCATAAAGATTATCCTACCTTCATCCAATCCATTGCAAAAATAAAAACAAATCAACCATTTGTAGCTTTGGTTTTAGGGGAAGGTTCACTAAAAAATAAATTACTTAGTCAGGTGGAAGACTTGGGAATCCAAGATAGAATTCAGTTTCTTGGATTTAGGGAAGATGTGAATGATTTCTACGGGTTATTTGATATTTTCTGCCTCTCTTCCAAAGAAGAAGGTCTGGGAACTTCTATTTTAGATGCAATGGCGGCAGGGCTTCCTATCGTAGCAACAAAGGCAGGAGGGATTCCCGAAATGGTAATCCATGAAAAAGGTGGATACCTTTCAGAGGTTGGAGATAGCGAATCCCTGGCTCAAAATTTTTCCTTCCTATTGGAAAATGCCTCACTTCGAAAAAAAATGGGGTCTTTCAATCAAGATAGAGTAGAAAAGTTCAGCTACGAAACCACAGTAAAGAAAACGATACAATTGTATTATTCCTATTTAGGGGATAAATTATTTCTAACGAAAGCATCAAAGAAAAAGAGAAATGTCCAAAAAAACTAAAAAACTAATGATTATAGACGGACATGCCATGGTATTCCGTTCTTATTTTGCCTTTTCAGCATCCAATCTAACCAATTCCAAGACAGGGCAACCCAGTGGTGCGGTATTTGGCTTTTTTCGAATGCTTTTCAAGGTCATGCAGGATTTTGATATTTCCCATATTGCTGTGACCTTTGATCCGGGCACTAGACTCGATAGAAATGATCTATATGAAGATTACAAAGCAACGCGAAAGCCTATGCCGGAAGATCTTCGCCCCCAAATAACTGAAATCCAAGATATACTGAAAGAATTGGAATTTCCTATTTTAAAAATAAACGGTAAAGAAGCGGATGATATAATTGGTACACTTTGTAAAAAATACGAAAAAAAGTATGAAGAAATCATAATTCTCTCCGGCGACAAAGATTTATATCAAGTTCTTTCTCCAACCATTCACATGCTACGAGGCAAGAAAGGTGTGAGTGAATTCCAAAAAATCGATCCCGATTGGGTGAAAGAAGAATTGGGAATCACTACTGAACAAGTCATTGACTACATGGCAATTCTTGGGGATTCTTCCGACAACATCCCCGGTGTAAAAGGAATTGGAGAAAAGGGAGCCGGTAAGCTAATTCAAGAATATGGAAATCTGGAAACAATTTATAAAAATTTGGATAAGCTTTCACCGCCCTCACTCAAGTCTAAACTCGAAGAGAACAAAGAGAACGCATTTCTCTCCAGAAAACTAGCAACCATAGAATGCAATCTTGATCTTGATATAAAACCGGATGATTTAATCATTCCTAATTACTTGGTAGAATCCAAGATTCTCTATCTTAAACAACAAGGATACAATGTTCTCTCGAGAGATCTTGCCAAACAAGCCGGCATCAAACTCCCCAGTGATGATGACTTGGATGAAAAATCCGACAAGAACGATAAATCTAAAAATTCTAATTCTGATTCAAAGACAATCAATTCAGAAGCCAAAAAAGGAAAATACACTCGCATTAAATCATCGGCTGATTTAAAAAAAATACTTTCCGGAATCAAGAAAGGTAGCCTACTCGCCATTGATACAGAAACCACATCGGTCTATCCCAATCATGCTCACCTTCTTGGTATTTCATTCAGTGCCAAAGAAGGAGAAGGATACTATATTCCCGTTGCCTACTCTGAGTCTCTCTATGCCTTGTCCCTACCGGATGCCGATGAGATACTAAAGATTTTCAAGCCTATATTGGAAGATCCTAAAATATTCAAAACGGGTCAGAACATTAAGTACGATTGGATTGTTTTGGAAAAATACGGCATCCAACTCCAAGGTGTGGTTTTCGATACTATGATTGCTTCCTATATTCTGAATCCGGGAATCCGCAAGCATAATATGGATGATATGGCAATGGATTATCTCAACTATAAGACTATCACCTATGAAGAGCTAGTTGGAAAAGGAAAGAAGAAACAAGACTTATTTAATATCGATCCTGATCAAGTTGCCGAATATGCCGCAGAAGATGCTGACATTACGCTAAGACTTCATAATATTTTGGAAAAGAGAATTTCCGAATCAGGCATGGAAAAGGTATTTCGGGAACTGGATCTTCCATTGGTTCCTGTTCTCAAGGATATAGAGATGGCTGGTATTAGTTTGGATACAAAGTATTTCGCCAAGCTGTCCAAGGACTTTGAAAAGAAGATCAAAGAATTGGAAAAACGCATCCATACACATGCTGGTAAAGAATTCAATATCGCATCTACCAAAGAACTTCAAGTCGTATTATTCGAAGAATTGAATCTACCGGCAGAGAAAAAAACACAGACCGGATATTCAACCGACCATTCCGTACTGGAATCTCTATTGGGAATGCATCCCATAATTGAAGACCTTCTCAGTCATAGAAAATTCACAAAACTAAAATCCACCTATGTGGATACTCTACCGGAACTCGTTCATCCTGAAACCGGTAGAATCCATACCAGTTACAATCAAACCATTGCCGCAACAGGAAGACTTTCTTCCCAAGATCCAAACCTCCAAAACATTCCTATCAAGGACGAAGAAGGAAGGTTACTCCGACATGGATTCATTCCCAAGAATGATGATTATGAAATTTTGAGCTTAGACTATTCACAGATTGAGCTTAGAATTATGGCACATTTCTCGGAAGACCCACAAATGTTAGATGCTTACCAAAAGGGTCTAGATATCCACAGAAGAACCGCTGCCGGACTTTTCGAAGTTTCGGAAGATCAAGTAAATCCGGAGATGAGAAACAAAGCAAAAATTGTGAATTTCTCTATCATCTACGGAGCAACCGGTTTCGGCCTCGCTCAGAATCTTAGAATCTCCAGAACAGAAGCTAAGCAATTTATTGATAGATATTTTTTACAATATAAGGGCGTCCAAACTTATATGGATAGCATGGTGGAATTTTGCAAAAAAAACGGTTATGTGGAAACTCTAATGGGTAGAAAAAGATTCATTCCCGATATCAATGCTAAGAACAGACAAGCCCAAGAAGGTGCAAAACGTATTGCAATCAACAGTCCCATCCAAGGAACTTCGGCGGATATGATTAAGATTGCCATGATAGATATTCACAAAGAGATTCTAAAACAAAAGTTTCAATCCAAAATCATAATGCAAGTTCATGATGAGTTGGTTTTCGAAGTTCACAAAAAAGAAAAAGCCGAATTTCGAAAGATTGCCGAACAGAAAATGGTGGACGCAATTCCGCTGAAAGTTCCTATTATAGTTGATGGAAAATTTGGCAAAAATTGGGAAGAAGCTCATTGATCTTAGAGAAAATATCATTTTTAAGAGCAAAACAATACGATTCATACCCAATTTTCATAAATCCGTAATATACCTGTAACAAGCTCCCTTTATAAATGAATCATGATAAAAAGCTCTAGGGGGAAACATGAGCACTACAGTTTTACAACCAACTAAAAAGAAAGAAAAGAAACTAACAGTAAGGATAGCTGAAAATCAATTGGAGATAGAAAGAGCCCTTGCCTTACGATACAATGTATTCAATCTAGAGTTAGGGGAAGGTCTTCCCGAATCGGCATCTACTCGCAAAGACAGAGATGAATATGATTATTTCTGTGATCACTTAATCGTTATAGATGAATTTAATGAAAATAAAATTGTCGGAACATATAGAATTCTAAAAAGATCTGTCGCAGAAAAGAACCTTGGCTTCTATTCGGAAAACGAATTTGATATCAGCAATATCTACAAACTGGAAGATGAAGTTGCCGAAATCGGTCGCTCTTGTGTTCACCCGGATTACCGGGATGGTTCTGTTATTACCATGCTTTGGGCAGGGCTAGCCGATTATATGGTAAAAGAGGATGTTCGCTATTTAATGGGTTGCGGTTCGATTCATTCCACAGACTCTCAGATGGCTTCCGAAGTATATGCCTTTTTAAAAGCTAAAGATGGGCTTACAGATGATGCCTTCCGAGTTTACCCTAAGCCGGGATATGAAATTCCTGATTTTAAGGATGATATCGTTGTAGAAGATATTAAGGCTTTGACCAAAAAAATTCCTGCTCTCATCAAAGGATATCTAAGAGTAGGGTCAAAAATTTGTGGAATTCCTGCACTGGACAGTGTTTTTGGTACAGTAGATGTTTACATTCTTTTTGATAGAGCCAATATCACAGAAAAATACGGTAAGCACTACGACCTTTAATCTATGGATGAAAATAGCCAAAAATACATAGACTATCAACACCCCACATCCCGTGACCAATGGCGATTCTATTTGGTCACGGTTTTAATTACAGGTGTTATTGTAGCAGGTTATTTTCTGGGACTTCCACCTTATTACTTGGGATGGATAGCATTTGCAACCGCTACTTTTTCTGTAGCAGGAAACGATGCAGTACAAACAGTTGGAACTTTCATCGAAAGTAAAAAGTCAGTTCACTGGATTCCAAAAATAGCACTACTGGGTGGCCTTTTGGTTGTTGTTCATATTTACGGTTGGATCAAGGACGACGGTGAAATTCACTTCCATCGCTTGGATCGATTCCCGGAGACGACAGAATTCAATTTAATCCAACTCTTAGCTCCGGTGATCTTGGTTATTATTACAAGAATGAGGGCTCCTGTTTCCACAACATTTTTGGTACTGGGTCTTTTCGGTGGGCAGAATATTGATAAAATGCTCACAAAATCATTTTTAGGTTACGGTTTAGCATTTTTTTCCGCTATAGTAATCTGGGCAATCTTGGCAAAAGTTGATCCACATGAATACACAGAAGAACATATCCCGAATCCCGTTTCAGAACGGAGATGGTCAACTTTGCAATGGTTCTCCACAATATTTTTGTGGGTTGCATGGTTGTTTCAGGATACTGCAAACATTGCTGTGTATCTTCCAAGACAACTCAATTGGATAGAGCTTTGTATTGCTCTCGGAATCTTAGTACTTTCCATAGGAGCTATATTAAAAACCAATGGAGGAACTATTCAAGAAGTTGTTTCTGAAAAATCGGATATAAAATGGGCGAAGGCGGCAACCATAGTAGATTTAATTTATGGTTCTATCTTGGTAATATTTCAAATGATAAGTAATCTTCCCATGTCAACCACCTGGGTGTTTCTAGGATTACTTGCAGGAAGGGAAATCATCCTAAATGTTGTAACCTATAGAGATCTTCCTTATTTAGATACTTTCCGAAAAGTCGGAAAAGATGTAATCTTGGCGTCCTTGGGAATTGCTGTAAGCATAGCCATATATATTCTATCAACTATGGTATATCCGGAAAATAATTCTTTTAAGTTTGAATTCTTTAAGCCCGGTGTAAAGACTCCACTTTCTTATCAAAATTAAAGAAAACCGTTTGCACAGAATCTTGATCTTCTTAAAATCGAATCATGAAGAAAACTCCGGCTCAACACTTTAGATACGAGACATATTCATTCATCTTTCTACTGGTTGGAATAACCGGTCTCCTTTTTTATATGAGTTGGAATTTTCTAACTCCTATAATTTTTGCCGGAATTGTTGCAGGAACTTTCTATCCATTATTAAACTATATAATCAATAAAACAAAATGGTCAAGGACCACAGCATCCTTATTAGTTTGTCTATTGATTATTGTATTATTATTTATACCAACTATCTATATAGTTGTGAGAATATCCCAAGAAATACTTGCTGTTTATTCATCACTGAAAGAAGTTCTTACCGGTGAAAATCTAAATGCTATTTTCTTTGGTGAGCATTATTTTGCTCAACTTGCCATGAAGATTTTTACCTTTTTAAATATGGAATATTCTATGAAAACCATAGAAGATCTCATTCTAGGTTCGGCAAAATCTGTAAGTTTTTTCTTGTTCAATCGTGTCAATACTATGATTGGGAATGTTTTCTCTTTTATATTCCAATTTTTGTTAATGTTATTGGGAATCTATGCTATCTTTTTGGAAGGACCGAATATTCATAAATTTCTTCTGCGCCTTTCACCTATTCGAGACGAAGATGAGGAATTGATCATTAAGCAATTCAATAGAATGAATTATGTTACTCTTGTGTTCAATGGAATTGGAGGCTTGATTCAAGGTGTTCTTGCCGGAATCGGATTTTGGATTGTTGGAATTCAATCCATTCTCCTCTGGACTACTTTGATGATATTTCTAGCCTTCATCCCCCTTTTGGGAATATCTCTGGTTTATATACCGGCAACCATTTATTTATTACTCACGGGGCAAATTTGGCATGGTGTGTTCTTATTTATATACTGCTCAACAATATCCATAGTGACAGAAAACTGGTTCAAGCCGGCTTTTATGGGTAAACAAGTTGAGATCAACTCTTTCCTTGTATTCTTTAGTATCATCGGGGGGATGAGTGTTTTTGGAATGGCGGGAATTTTTTATGGACCTTTGGTAGTATCTTTATTCCTGACTGTCGCCAAAATATACAATCAGAAATACGAAAGATTGCTTCAGAAAGAAGGCTAAAATGAAAGAGCAGAAATTCCCATTTCTATTAATGGGTCTTATCTTCTTATCCATGTTACCGGTTACGATGATAGTCCCGGTATTAAAAGACATTATAAAAGACAATCTATTGTCCGGCAATATGGAGGTTGCTCTATTTACCAGCATATCTATGCTAGGTTCTTTTTTATTTTCTCCCGTTGCAGGAATTATTTCGGATAAACTAGGTAATCGAAACAAAGTCATAGCCGTAGCTTGTTTTCTGGATGCAATATTGTTTTATATGATGACACAAGTGCAAAATGTTGATCATTTGTTAGTTTTAAGATTTTTAGAAGGAAGCGTTCATATTTTCGTAATTGGACTCCTTCTCTCATCTGTTTCCGATAGAGAGAACAATCCAAATTCCAAATTTTTTCAAATGGGAAAACTCATGGGAATAGCAGGAATGTTTCTTTCCTTGGGAGCCGCGATAGGAATGCCCTTAGGAGTATTGGGAAAGAAAGATCCGCATATGCCATTTTATGTGGGATCGGTTATCTTTATTGTAATTGGAATTGTAAGTATATTTTTACTGAAAGATTCAATACACTCAAACAAAAAAGATTTTTCATTTAGTGAACTACTTGTATCTTTAAAATTGAATCCCTATTTGGTTGTTCCATTTGCCTTTCACTTCATAGATCGATTTACAGTGGGATTTTTGGTAAGCTCTTTTAATATTCACATGAGAGAAACCTTGGATTTTTCAGCAGGACTTGCCGGCGGCTTTTTGGGATTGGTGCTTCTTCCCATGTCCTTACTTTCCTATCCTTCGGCAATAGCGGCTAAAAAATGGGGTATTCTACCCCTTGTATTAACAGGTTCTTCTATTTATGGGATTTTTCTTGCCGGTATTGGATGGACGAATCAATTTTGGGTTTTATTTTCTTTCTTAATCATCTCCGGAATTGGAGCGGGCGTAATGTACGTTCCATCCATGATTCTTGCCTCCCGTATGAGTCCCAAAGGATATAATGGAACTGTAATGTCTGCTTTTACAGGCTTTGGTTCGTTGGGTTTTATGACGGGACCTATTGCATCTGTTGGATTGGAGAATCTTTACAATAACTACTTTCCTACCGAACAAACTTTTTCGTTACTTTCCACGAGTTTTGGAGTTTTGGAGATATTTTTAGTATTGATCACCATTCCACTATTAAAAAAAATGGAATTTAAATAGTTTTTATTTTAACATAGAATATCTAAT
>JAFIGA010000161.1 GCA_020831715.1 Leptospira sp.
AAAAAACCTATTTTCTAAAATGGGATATACGATTTTATCGAAGAGCATAGCAACTGTGTAGTGATTTTAGTTAGAAATCTGGGTAATGAAAGTAATGAATACGGATAGATTTAACTTGAAGCAATCAGGAAACAAGTAATAGTTGGTTATATGAATTGGAGAATTTGCAAAATATCATCTATAATGTGGACGAAGAGGATTTCTGCAATATTAATACTTTTTGTTTTCCTATACTTATTATTCTTTAGAGTACCTAACTATATTCGCTTAGAATTGATGAGAAACTATCCTGTTATAAAAAGAGATACGTAAAAATCTTGTGTATGACACAATCAAGCGGCATTATCCAGAACTCCATTTTTAAATTTATAATCATTTAATACAAGGACTATTTTTTGAAAACCTCTTAGCCTTCTCCAGTTTTTTTGAGCAGACTGAATCATTTTAAAAACCATTGTAAGAGTTTCCTTTGAAGTCCCAGATCCCTTAGTTTTATATGTTCTTAACCTGACAGTGGCAAATGTTGACTCTATTGGATTTGTAGATCTGATATGTTGCCAATGCTCGGCTGGAAAATCATAAAAAGCCAGTGTCTCATTTTTATCCTTCAATATATTGTTAGTAGCATTAGGGTATTTTGATTCATAAAGGGAGACAAAATTCTCAAATTCCTTTAATGCTTGTTCTTTTGTTTCAGCCAAATAAATTTCATGAATTTTCTTTTTAGCAGAAGCATGTAAAGATTTTGGAAATTTATCCAAAACATTTGCAGTTTTATGAACCCAACATCTTTGTTCTTTAGTATCAGGGAATTCTATTCTTAAAGCTTTCCAGAAACCAAGTGCTCCATCTCCTATTGCTAACTTCGGACTTGTTTGTAAGCCTCTCTTTTTTAGATCTTGAAATATTTCTCTCCAGGAAATTTCACTTTCACGAAAACCGTTTTCTATAGCTACTATTTCCTTTTTTCCTTCCTCTGTAGCCCCTATTATTACTAGAATACAGTTTCGATTGTCATCCATTCTAGAATTAAAATATACTCCATCAGCCCACCAATAGATATATTTTTTCTTGCTTAAATCTTTCTCTTTCCAGCTACTGTATTCATCATTCCAAACTTGCTTCAAACGAACAACATTGCTTGCTGACATGGATACTTCTGTTCCAAGAAGCTTTGATAAGACTTCTGAGAAATCATTTGTTGATATTCCCTTCAAATATAAAAATGGAATCAACTCATCAATTTCCTTACTATTCCGTAAATATTTTGGCAATATACTGCTGGAAAATTCAGGAACAGAATCAGCACCTTGCCTTCTTCTTACACGAGGTGCTTTGATTGGCAATTCTCCTGCAGATGTTTTTATATTTCTTTCTGGAAGATATCCATTCTTTACCACTAATTGCCTTCCATCCGGATCCAGAAGATGAGAGTAATTTGCTAAGAACTCTTCTTGTTCTTGAATCAATGCGGCTTGGATCATGGTTCTTGCTCCTTCCCGAGCAAGTTCCCAAAGAACAGAATTTGATTGACTAAATTCCTTTATTTCTGATACGTTTTTCATGTGGCGGTGCCTCCAAATTATTTTTGTGCAATTAATAATCTGGCATCGCCGCTTTATTTTGTCATCCTATTTCAGACCTATACACAACTTTTGGTCGTATCTCGTTATAAAAAGTTCTGCCACATTAATCTGGAAAGTGGATGAAGCTTCTTTTGAAGCGAAAATATACAGTCACGATAGAGAATTCAAGAGAAAGCGATTGGATATTGTCAATTCCTTCTTTACAGATAGGACTCTGGTTATTGTATTCCCTACAAAGGAATATAAATTTAAGAATTTAGTTCTCTCTCCCATAGGAACAGAAAGTATAACGACTGATAAAACATTTTATTTTAATACTTTGTTTTTTGATCCTGAATTCCAAGCTACTTCGGGCATCATTGCCGGAAAAAAAAAGATCAATGAAAAGATTCCGAGAAGGTTAAGAATCAGTATAGACAATCGAGAAGATCTGGCTGTATTCTCCATTGGTAACAACAATCGATACAATGATGTTCTTCAAGTTCCTTTTCAATTCTGGAAAAATACAATGGTTAAAACAAACTTCCGAAATATCAATTATCGTCATTTTCTTTCATTTAAAAATGGTAATCTATATTACATCACCGGATACAATAATTCTCTTATTTCATGGATTGATATTAAAGATATTATGAATCAAGAAAAACTAACGACAATCATTCCCATAGATGGGGGTTCTTCCTTAGATTATGAATTCAAGGGAGCTAAGAATACTTATTCCTTCAGTTCAATTCCGCTACGAGGACTATGGTATACCGCCAATTCGCCCTATTACATTCAGGGAACAAAAAAATAAAGCATTCTCTCGCCTACATAGATTTATTTCTATTATTCGTTTTTATCTTCTCTCAGTCGGCTGTTTTATCCAATTCGACAAGATCACTTCCCGGTGGTCTCTTGAAAAACTCAAAACAATTGGGGACAGCTATATGAGTGCGGTAGGAATTCCATCAGCACCCGATTTGGCAAATCCGCAATTGACGAATGCTTTAAGAACAGTTCTTGCCGGATTTGAGATTCAAAATTTTATGAATACGATGAAAAGTTTAAAATCAAGTTTGGGTATTCCTTATTGGGAACTCCGACTGGGAATTCACACGGGTCCATTGGTTGCCGGTGTAATTGGAGAAAAGAAATTCGCATACGATGTCTGGGGAGATACTGTAAATACTGCATCTAGGATGGAATCATCAGGAAAGGAAGGCAGAATCAATATCAGCGAAGCTACCTACAATCTTGTAAAAGATTATTTTGTATGCGAATACCGGGGCAAAGTAAATGCAAAAAATAAGGGAGAGATTGCGATGTATTATGTGAATGCTATTAAGGAGAATTATGCAAATAATACGGAAGGAAGAGTCCCTAATCAAAAGCTCTTGGAATTGTTATAGTCACAAACTTGAAAAATTTCTGTATTTCGGAAAAAAAACTTCCGAAATCGATAACCTCGAAAGTGTAAAATAGAATTATGGAAAATTCATTTGACACATACAGATATTTTCTGAATTCTCTATCTAGTAAGGATCCCTAATTGGCAATACATTATACCAAATCAACTCGCATCCAAGAATTAACAGGACTTCTATGGGATCGGATTCGATCCGAGAAATCGGGTAATCCACTGCATGCGCCGAAGGTCATTGTCCCCAATAAAAATATGCGCAAATGGCTAAATCTGCATTTGGCGAATCGCTTCGGTCTGGTTTCCCATATTGATTTTTCCTTTTTGGAGAAGACATTAGAGGAATATTTTACCAAGAGATCCGGTCAGCATTGGAAATCAAATAGTTCAACCTATCCCACACAGGATGAGATCCAAAAGCAGATCCTAGAGTATCTTATCACCCATTCCCGGGAACCGGAATTTTCTTCTTTGAACAAATTTACTCAGAGGCCTTCCAAGCTATTCGGACTCTCTCAGAAGCTTGCCTTGTTATTTCGAGACTATGAAGTGAATCGCAGAGAATGGTTACAGATCTGGTGGGAAGATAAAAAGTCGAATTCAGGAAATAAATCTAAACCAACATCTAACACAAAAGTAAATTCAGCATCTACAAGTGGGAAGAGTTCCAAGAATTCGAATACCGGATTCCTGTTCCCAGATTCCCATTCCCTCCAAGATCCATCCTCATTTTTTGCAAATAATGGATACTATGCGATTGAAAAAAAAATCTACTCTGACCTCTTCTTACCGGACACCAAGAGTCCTGAACCCAAGACTCTCACACAATGGCTCTATCAAGAAACAGGGCTTATGGAATTTAATCCTATCTCCTCTCTATCCAAAGGCAAGAACACTAGCCTAATTAGTCCAACAAAGGCTGGATCTCAATCGGATTCAAAAATTCCTTCCAAGTCTCCCATCCATTTGTTCTGTCTCTCCCAATTGGGTTATGGCTACCTGGAGATCTTGGATGCATTGGCAAACCAAGACGAATTGGACATTTATTTCTACCAATTCCATTCGGAAGGGATGGCATCCGAAAATTCTGTATTCAAAGATTGGCAGAAACCCCAGATGATTATCGAAAATTACTGTAAGACGAAATCCAATGCGGTTTGGCCGAAATCCAAATTCTACCAGACAGAAAGCACAGGAGGTCGGACAGATTCCAAATCTACTACCGGTTTATCTTTTCTTAAGTCACTGATCGACTCCCAACCGATTTCCGGGAATCAAGTATTATGGAAAGAAAGAATTCCTTATGGGAGCCCTGATGCATCTGTACGCTTTTGGAACGCTCCCTCCACCTACCGCGAAGTAGAAGCTGTACACCAGGACATTCTGTACAAGATCAGTAAAGATTCAAGCTTGTGCTATGAAGATTTTGCAGTCCTTGTTACGGATATGTCTTCTTATAAGTCTGCAATCGAATGGGCGTTTGAGGGTGGGTGCTTGATTGAGGTGGCAGAAGAACCGGACTCCTCCGAAAATGATATTCGAAGAATTGGAATTCCTTACTCGCTAAGTGATATCAATGCCGGGGACAGTTCCTATCTTTTCTCAGCTCTCCAAGAATTATGGAAGATTTGTAAGCGTGATCGACTGGATTTGCAAAGTTTCAAGAAGCTTCTCTCCAATCCCCATATATTTTTCCATATTGGTGAAGACACCAAACAAGAATTAATCGAAACTTTGGATGTTCTCCAGGTGAAGTATGAAGAGTCCGAAAGAGAAGATGATTCCTTTCTCATCTCCCGGGGAATTGTAAGAACCCGGTTGGGTGCTTTCTTTACCAAGAATAAGGCGAATGAATTGTTTGGACTCCCTGTATTGGAAAATACTTCTGAAGAATTGGCCATAACTCTCTCTACAATTTGGGAAGAACTACTCAGTATTCGTGAGTTACTTGTCCAAAAATTTTCCAAAGAATCCTGGACTAAAGAAAATTTAACTTCAATTTCTCTAGAACTGGAGAAATTTTACCGTCTCCGAGAAGATGATAATGAATTCTATCTATTCCAAAAGTGGAAAGAAAATCTAATGGACTGGAAAGAATTTCAAACTATGCATAATTCAATAACTCCCGGTGATAAAAAGACGAAAGCTAACAATACATTTCTGAATTCGAGAAGAGATGCATTTGAACTCCTTAGCTATATCACAGCGAATTCTTTCCAATCAATTCCCTACCAAGTGGGAGATTACCTCACTTATGGAGTGAATGTTTCCCTTCTACAACCCATGCGTCCTATCCCTTTTCGCCATATTTATATCTTGGGTCTTGGTGAAGGCAAGTTCCCCGGAAGGACCGATCGTTCGGAACTCAACCTTCGTGCCCAGAGTCATATTCCCGGGAGAGACACCAAGCGTCGAGAGGTGCAAGAAGCACTCTTCTGGGAGACTCTCCATTCTGCTCAAGATTCCTTAACTCTAAGCTATGTAGGGAAGGATCTCAAAGCCGATAAAACTTTTGAACCTTGCTCTACACTTGCCAATCTCATGAATGCATTGAAGATTTCCCGATCTCTGGAGATTCCTATGCATGGCTATAGCAACCATTATACCAACTACACCATAGGGATTGACAACTCTTCCAGTTCAGGAACCCATCTATCTCTAGTCGACATGGGACTTGTCAGCTATGACTACTCTCGTGTATGGAAGGAGAGTGACTCATCCAAGAAAGAGAAACTTTTGACCAGATTTACGAATCCGAGAGATTTAGAAATGACCCAAAAGGATACAATCTCTCGGCATACCTCCATCCAAAACAAATACTTTCTTCGCGAGCTCATTAGGCATTTTCGCGATCCACTCTCGGATTATATGAATCGTAAGTTACAGATTTACAGAGATTATGAAGATGAAAATTTAGAAGAAACCGACTACGAAATCTTCCATCTTGATAATCTAACAAGATCCATTCTAATCCGTGAATTCTATCCCATCCTTCTTCAAGATATTGCCGATTCCCAAAAAGAATTTACCGATGCAGTGAGTTGGCAGGAATCCTGGACAGAGGAACGAATCCATATTTGTCTGGAAGAAATCTACGCTCCCCACCGCAAATCAGCTAACTTTCCCCAGAGAATTTTTTCGGAAGTTCAGATGGCTGAATTCGTATCGGGAGTCCAAAATATAATTAGCATATGGGGAACCCATCTCTGGGGATATGACCTGAAGTCTGTCCCCTACTTGGTTCTAGGGAACACAGGGCTTCGCAAACCCGGAACCCAACAAATTCTGGATGGTTTCGGAAATCCCGCAAAACTATTGGTTAACATAGAGAATCGAAATATACAAATCCTCCATGAATGGGAAACCTGTTTTCAAATTGCAGACAAGCATTGGATCTGGATCTATCCCAAATCTTTGGATAACAAGATCCTCTACGACGGATTTAATGGATACCACAAATCCTATTGGGATAACCATTCCCAAGTTTTCTTCTCTCTTCTTGTGGCTAAGGCAATGGGAATTCGACTCACAATTCTTAATCACAAATCCTTACCGGACGACGAAACAGCTTTCTTATTTGGCGACTCTATTGTATCTAATCTTAATGGATCTTTTCAAAAAGAGATACACAATATTAGCTATAACAGAGAAGAGGCTTTGAGCTATTTACAATTAATCATTCAATCGGTTGAAAACGAAGAAATGCCCTATTTCTCTTCCATGAATTTTCTTCGATTTGTAACAGAGAAAAAAATCCAATCCAATAGAAACAGTGCTGAAATCTGGGAAGCTGATAATTCGGAATTCCAAGAATATTTGTTAGAAGATAAAGAAACAGCTTTATCTGAATTGCCCGATCCGGTCTCCCTCTACAGCGATGTAGAATCTATTTTGGAGAAAATGAGTTTGGATTTTGCCAAAACATTCTACCGACCCCTCCTACAATTATACCCGGAGTCATAGAAACCATGAATAATTCCAACTATCCACTCAGACACCATTTCATCGAGGCAAGTGCCGGAACAGGTAAGACCTATACCATCATGGAGATTGTCTCTCATCTCATACAAGACGAAGAGCATCCACTCGATCTCAAGAAAACTCTCATACTAACATTTACGGAAAAAGCCGCCGGAGAGCTAAAAGAAAGACTCCGAAAAAAACTGGAAGAATCATCCGTGGAAAAAATCCGAGAAAAAGTTCATGAACTTGATGAAGTCATGGTCGCAACCATACACGGATTCTGCAAATCCATCTTGGAGGAATACCCTATCGAAACCGGCTATAGCGATCTAGCTGTCTTTAAAGATGGACCCACTCGGGGGGCAGAAGCCCTCTACCAACTCGAACATAAGGAATGGAATGGGCACTGGGGAGAAGAACTCACCATGCGACTTCGAACCAGTGACTACTTCGGTGAGAAAGACAAATTGGTTACAACTAGTATAACGAAGCTATTGAGTGGAAGGGAATACGGAACTCCGAACCTTCTTCAACAAGGAAAAAAAATAAATCCAGAATCCATTACCATAAATAAAACTAAAGTAGATTTATTCTTCAGTACAATTAATAGAATTGAAAACTTAGCATTGGAAAGTATCTTGCCGAGTATAAATGGAAATAAAAAACCAACAATATACAAGTTTAAAAAATCTTTTCATTTTTTTAAAGAGTTAAATTCAATTTATGAAAATGAAAAATCTTTGAATGAATTTAAAGCTAAATTTATTATATTTTTGATTAAAAATGACTTTTTTAACCCTTCAATAGATTTTGAAAAGGAGTATCTTAAGAATAATAAAATACCATTGAACGATCTGGAACTCTTTATCAAATCGAAAGATATAATCAATGAATTATATGAAGAAATCTTTGGGGAGATTTGTGAACTATATAGTCCAGAATTCTTCCTCCAATCCACCGCCCTCCAAGCCGTAAACATTGCCAACTCCGATAGAGAAGAAGAATGGATCAGCTTCGATGCGATGATCTCTCGTTTGGCGGAGAGCTTGGTGGAGAATCCGATTCTTTTGGAATCTTTACGCAAAAGATTCGATGTGGGCATCATTGATGAGTTCCAAGATACGGACTCTCTACAGTATTCCATATTTCGAAAGATCTTTCTCGAAGGTGATGATGGGAACACAAACAGAGCACTCTACCTGATTGGAGATCCCAAGCAGTCCATCTATGGATTCCGAGGAGCCGATATTGGAACCTATCTTCAGGCGAAGAAGGACATCTCAGAAAAGCTTCCGGGTCAATCTATTGGATTCTCACTTGAGACAAACTACCGTTCTGTAGAAAATCTTATCCATGGATACAATGAAATCTTCCAAAGTGAACACTTCCTTGCAAATGTAACAGAAGCAGGCTTCGAAAGTATTCCTATCCAATACAAACCTGTATCTCCACCTACGGCGGACAATCGAAACTACGATTTGGATCCAGACTACTCCGATCCCCCCATCCAAGTAGTGGATCTCTCCGGAGACACCAAACAAAGTATCGATCCCATTCGCGAAAATTGGAATGAGTTCATAGTCCAAGAAATCCAAAAGCTCATGAATGATGAATTTCAATACAAAAAGAAAACCAAAGACAAGGACGGAATAGAAAAACTATCACCTGTTTCCTTGAAATTCAACGATATCGCAATTCTTGTGAACAGTAAAAATGCAGGTCACTCACTCCTTGAGCTCTGCAAACAAGCCGGTATCCCTGCAACCTACTATCAACAAGAAGGAATCTACCAATCCCGAGAAGTGGATCAGATTCTCACCATTCTGAATTGCCTCCAAGATTCCCACAATCCATCCTCCTTTCGTAAGATCCTTCTAACCGATGCATTCCGAGTGCATCCCCGAGACTTGAGTCTATTCGATGAACATTCTATCGATTCTTATGAGAAGACTCTTCTGAATCGTTGGCGCATCTCAGCACACAAACGAAACTTCGCCGATCTATTTCGATCGATAGAACAGGATAGTAAAATTTTCTTCCAAGAGGGAAACTTTGACCTTGCCTGGGAGAGAAAATCCACGAACTACAGACAGATTTTTCGTAAGCTCCTGGAAATCAGTCAAACCGGCAAACCCACATTAGATGAAATTATTCTGGAATTAAAGAAACTAAAAAAAATCTCCAAATTACAAGAAGAAAAGGCAACCTTCGAAAAAGAAACTGAATCTTCCGCTGTCCAGATCCTCACCGTTCACGCTTCCAAAGGATTGGAATGGCCGATCGTCTTCTTGCACTCCATGGCAGGAGAACGTAATACACGTCATGAATTTTATGACTATCCCACAGTATCCACCATCGATGGATTGAAAAAACGTGTCTGGAAGATTTCCCTCTGGGAAAAAGACAACCAAGCCTTCGATGCCTACGAGGAAAATGAAGCCAAACGAAGATTCTACGTTGCAATCACAAGACCCAAAGTCCGTCTCTATCTTCCACAAATCAACCCTTCTAAACCAAACTCTTATTCACGGATCGTATCTTCTGCTCTATCCGAAATAGAAGCCAGAATCCGAAATGGGGAAAGAGAATTGGAAACGTATTTCCAATTTCGGAATTTAAACACGGAGAGGGAAGAATGGGGAAAGTCAAAAGCAAAAAGTTCGATCCATCCTTCTCAATCCAATAAAGATGACACAGTTCCCAACAAAATTCTTAAGAAAACTCATGCGGACTCTTCCTATTCTCCGCTCAATCTTGTATATACCAACCGAAAGCCTAAGCCGGCAATCAGAATTACCAGCTACTCGGGGTTAAAGGACTGGGACAGTGGAGATATGGGAATCACTCTATCCGGATATGGGAGAACGGGTGTAATATCTACTGAATTGGAACCCACGAACAAAGAAGGAGAGGAACCGCATGAAGAAGAATCCCCCATAGAAACTCTCATCCAACCGAGTTCTTTTGCCGGGAATTATCTCCACAATATCTTAGAGGATCTAAGCTTTGGAAAATTTGCCAATCACTCCCAAGAAGAGCTTATAAAAGACCCGGAATTGAGAGATATAATCTTCCAATGGATGGACTACTTCGCAATTGACAGAACGAAAACCGCTCGGAACTACCAAGGCGAGATCCCTGTCCGCGACGCAATCTTAAAAGAAACGGTTCATATTTTATGGAACACAATGCACGCAAATATTCCTCTCCAAGAGAAGAGTATCCATTTAAAAGACTTGGAAGACTCGGCAACAGTTCGGGAGATGTCTTTTCATTGGAACTCTTTATTCTCCTCGACTCCGGACATGAAAGAATTTCTAACTACCCAACTCATAAAGGGCTCGATTGACCTTGTCTTTGAATCGGATGCAAAGTTCTATCTAGCCGACTACAAATCCAATGCTATAGATAAGGATGCGGATATCATCAAAAAAGTGGAAAAAGATGAGACCTCTCGCTATGACCTACAAAGGGATATCTACTCCTATGCCTTCTTCCAATATCTCAAGCAGTGTTATGAAGATGAAAATACCGCATTAGATAAATTTGGTGGAATCTACTATTTCTTTCTTCGTGTCATGGAAGAAGAAAAAGAATCCGGAATCTATATCGACAAGGACGAGTGGACTTTGGGACGCTTCCAAAAAATCGAAGAAAGAATTCAGAGAGTCTTGGACAATTGGAGAAACAATCATGATATCTAAAAAAGAATTAGCGAACCCATGTGTGCAAGAATTGATAACAGCCGGAAAACTAGGGAACCTATGCATTGAAGCAAGCCCCGATCTTCGAAAAGCAATGGAAGAATTGCCCCCGGGGAGTCTCATCCACGAAGGCGATCTGCTCTATTTCGACAAGACCTGGCAGGCAAAAAAAGACTTGGAAGAAGGATTTCGAAAACTCTTTACCTACACTCATTCCTATCACAAGAAAATAACAGATCCCCATTCCAATCCTTTCCATCACCTCTACTCGGAGGATACAATCCGTACAATCATCGAAGAGATCGAAGAAGATTGGAATCAAAACCCGAAGAATTTCCATCAAACAAGCACAGGCAAAAAATTTGCCCTCAACACCAAACAAAAGCAAGCAATCATTTCTGCCGTTCATTCCCCCTTCCATATCATAACAGGGGGACCCGGCACCGGCAAGACTACCGTAGTTGCATTCCTCATGGAAGTATTGAATCGAATCCGAGATGACGAAGGACGAAGTGGTCTACCGGATATCGAGGACATAGCTCTTGCGGCGCCAACAGGAAGAGCGGGCCAACGTCTTACAGAGTCTATCCAAGCCAATTGGAAATCCATGGTATCACGGATCAATCGCCGGGGAGAGATAAATGGCACAACCATACATCGGTTATTGAAATTTCAACACTTCAACCATAAATACTATTACAACAAAGATAGATCCTTTCTCTACCAATTCATACTTGTGGACGAAGTGTCCATGGTGGATTTGTTCTTGTTCCAATCCCTCATTCAAGCACTCCCCAATCCGGAAGATATTTCGGAACGCTTGCCATTTCGCCTCATTCTCTTGGGGGATCCCAACCAGCTTCCTTCCGTAGAGAAAGGTGCAGTCTTCCGAGATATTCTTGAAGCCTTGGAAGAGAAATCCAAAGACGATCCAAAGCTCGGTTCTATTCTCATCACAAAGCTCGAAGACAGCAATCGCCATTCCAGTGCCCAAGGAAAAAAGATTCTGGCACTTGCTAATTCCATTTTATCCACAGAAACTCTACCCGGGAATTCCAACACATCTGAGCTAGCTGAATTCTGGATAGAATTTGCCAGAGAGAACAAAGCCTTAGATCAATCATCTGAT
>JAFIGA010000162.1 GCA_020831715.1 Leptospira sp.
ATTGGAAGACTATGGATTCTTGTCTATCATTGCACCGAGTTTTGCGGATATCTTCTACAACAACTGTTTCAAGAATGGAATGCTTCCTGTAGTGTTGAAATCCGATGAAGTGGAAGAAATATTTCAATTCATTGAGGCTAATGAAGGGGCAAAAATCACAGTGGATCTCCCTTCTCAAACGGTAAAGCTCCCCGGAGGGAAGACCTATTCTTTTGATGTGGACCCTTGGAGAAAGGAATGTTTGCTCAACGGATGGGATGATATCGGTCTAACATTAAGACATGAATCTCATATTACTACATTTGAGTCCAAGCAAATTCAAACAATGCCCTGGTTGTATACAAAATCTGCATAAACTGCAGTCTTACCGGGCAACATTTTAGAAAAAAGGGAAGATAAACTATGAAAAAACAAACAAATTCTATTACTAAAATCACAGTATCCATACTGGCTCTGTTGTTAGCAACGGGTCTTATGGCTCAGAAGCTAGGTATCCAAGATACCAAAGTGGGCAAGGGTAAAGAAGCACTCCGTGGCACTCAAGTTACCGTTCATTATGTAGGAAAGTTGAAAAATGGGGCAAAATTTGACTCGTCTCGTGACCGAGGAAAACCTTTTACATTTGTATTGGGAGAAAACCAAGTCATCCAAGGTTGGGAGAAGGGTATTTTGAAGATGAGAGAAGGTGGCAGACGTAAACTTGTCATTCCACCCGAGATGGGATACGGTGATAGAGCTGTAGGATCTATTCCTGCTAATTCTACTTTGTATTTCGATGTGGAACTTTTGAAAGTTAGATAATTCATTTAATGAGTAAATTGCAAACCGATTAAAATAGTCTAAATATTATGTTCGATCAAATCTCCAAACAAGTGGATGAGTTTGGCAACAGCATGCTGAATGCCCTGAACCAAGTTCAGGGTTTTTTCGGCAAGGAATTGGATGTTGCCAATCCTATCAAGAACTCTATTCTCGAAATGGTGGGAAATACTCCCCTCATTCGTTTGAATCATGTGGCAAGCCATATCCAAGGGATTGATTTCTTTCTTAAGGCTGAATTTCAAAATCCAACGGGCAGTATTCGAGATCGAAGTGCGGTTGCTATGATAACCGATGCAGAAAAGCGAGGTCGTCTAACTAAGGGTAATACTATTTTAATTCACGGTGCTGGTTCTTCTTCTGTATCCCTTGCCTGGGCAGGAAGAACCAAGGGCTACAAGGTAGTATGCTACCTTGAGAAATCGGAAGAATCTTATGCCACCAAACTGCGACATTTTGGTGCAGAAATTATCATATCGGAAACAAACCCTCTTTCGACCATTCGTGAAAAAACCCAAAATCCTGAATTTTGGTATCCCAATGACAATGCAAATATGTCCATCCCCAATCACCATTTTACAAGAACCGGTCCTGAGATTTTCAGAGATATGAAAGGTAAGGTGGATTATCTTGTTACCGGTGGTGGAACTGGTGGAACGGTTACAGGAGTTGGCAGATTCTTTCGTTCCCAGAAATCAGAATCAGATACAAAAATCATTCTAACAGGTTTGCAGAATTCAACCTTCGACCAGTTCTTCTCCAATACCAATGGGTTGATTGATCTACCTGAGATATTTGACCCCAAGGTTGTGGATCAGTTCATTGCAGTCACTCGTGATGAGGCAATTCATTCCCAATCCGATCTCTTAATTCGAGAAGGAATTCCTGTGGGAATCACAACGGGAATGATCCTCTGCGGGGCAATACGATTTGCAGAAAGCCTAATAAGAGATACAGACTTTATAAATGAATCCGGCACCGAAGAAAAGAAAAATCTAGTTATACTCTGTCCTGATAGGGAATAGGTGGAGAGGCATCTCTTTACCTATGAAAATAAAATATTTTCTTGGTATAATTTTTTCTATTTTATTTGCATGTTCTAATATACTTGCGAATGACAAATTTCCTTTTCTGAATTCTTCTTTGCTACCCAGATCGGAGGAGGATCTTTGGAAATCTGCTCCACCGGCATTCCGTGATCCGGAACTTAGACGAACCGAGCAGGCGCTCAGGGATCCGGATGAACGCTTCGGCGCCTTCAACCAGAGACGAAAACTCGGACCCAAGTTTTTTTCCATCTATCCGGGTTTTACAGTGCAACTCATGACATTGAGCGTGGGCAATGCCTTCGGTAGTGGAACGATGGCACATGAAAACGCCGATATCCAAGGATCTATTGATCTAAAATTACCCGACTTTCAGATTGGGAAATACTGGGGTTTTTCCTTTCTGGTAAAAACCAGCTATTTTAATTTAGATCGGCAGATTATCCGCGAACCGGGCTCATCCGGATCGGGCTCTAGCTCCGGATCCCGAAATTCTTCCGGGTCATCTGGTCTAAGTTCATCCAGGTATTTTTTATTCAACAGTAGCTCCAATGACAATGCCGCATCCGAAAGCACAAGTTCGAGAAAAGATTTAGGAACGAGAGTTAGGGGAAGATACTCCTATTCCTTTCCGATTATTTATTATGGGGAAGAGGGGGTTGATCGGTTTCGAGTGGGTGTGGGTTTCGGACCAGCCGAGGCAGTTCTCGAGGGCGAGATTGCATTTACCTCCGGGTTCAATCCTTTGCTTTTCACGGGAGGCAATCTCCCCCGAGACCAATACCTAAGAGGACTTGGTACATTTGCTCTGTTAAATGGAACTAATCCGGGAATTGATCCACTTAGAACATATTTTTTGTTAAATTTAAGCGAAGGAAACAATCTAAATTACTACGGAACCTATCTATTTTCCAAGGGGCAGATTATCAATCCAATCCAGAATCCCTTGAATCTTTTGCAATATATAATTTTGAAAGGTCAGACCGGGTTTACGGATTTTGAAATCTTAACCCTTCTATCATTGGGCAATGGTTCCGTTTCCACACGCGTTCGAACAAGTGGTGCCTGGATGTTGTTCTGGGAGATTCCCTTCGGTGATGTGAACATTCGGTTCTCCGGTGCGGGACCTGTCTTCAAGGCAAATAACTACGAATTCCAATTTTCCATTTTTGAAATGGCTGTCTATTTACCTATAGATTTCTGAGAATTTTCGGATTCCTTGGGTTTGCTTTGGTTCGGTTTCAATTGTTCATGCCAAAAACCGGATTTCTGAGTCTCAAACAATCGATCCCGCACATACCATGCTGCTCCCTTCTTGGTAGTCTCATAGGGACCAAAGAAATATTCCAAATCACTATCTTCAGCTTTTTCTCCCACTAGGGGAAGAGCATCCCCAAAAACAGAAAACGAAGTTCCCGAAACTCTAAGACCGGCTAAACCTAAAAATTCAACTTTTTTTGGCTCGCAAACAATCGGAAATTGTTTGTAGTTTTGTAAGGCATCCCCCTTTATATAAACGGGAATGCTTCTTGTGTATGTTTGCTTTCCCACTTGGTAGGATTCTGTTCTTGTATAGCCAATTTGCTTCAATGCATAGTGACTACCGGGTTTCAGTCCGGTAAATGCATAATAGATTCTTTTTGGATCGACGATTTTGTCTTTTACATCTCGAATCCATTCACTGTCTTCTCGAATGAAATTGAACTGCGGCTTATATATGCCACCAATTTTGAATTGGACTTGATCCTCGAGTAATTCTTTACTTTTTAGCTTTTTACTCTTTTTAGAATTTATAAAAGGTTTTGATTCTGGTACAATTTCTTGGAGTAAAAGATAACCTGATTCATAGGTTCTGTAATCAAAATCCTTTCTCGCTCCAATGCTTACAGGTCCTGTCGGTTCTATCATACCAAAGATCACAAGACATGCATCTTCGGGAATATCCCTTCCGGGCTCGACCAGCCTCGTCGTCGAAAGACAACCCACTACCGGGAGTAGGGAAAATAATAAAACTAGTTTTAAGGATACCTTCAAATCAACTTCATCCTTACGTAAGTCCGGCAGATGTCAAATCTCTTTTTGCTACCCGGTGACCATAGAGACACTGAGGGGTAGAGGAAGAAAAGATTTCAGGGGAGCTTGCTACTTGGGTAATGCAAGCTGGGGGGATTCGACTTCGGCTTCGCTTGTCGAATCAGGGGTGATTGCTGACGCAATCAGAAATTTATGGCGAGGGATTTTGGGGATTCCCGCCCTCTGGTTGCCCCAGATGAAAGAGGAAGAAGAAAGAAAATAGCCGCAGATAAACTCAGATGCACGCAGATAAGAACAAGAAAGTAACAACGGAAGTAAAGGAAGTGCCTTCGGCAACACGGAATAAAAAAGGTCAGGTTTTCTCTGTGTCGCACGTATTGCCTACTTGGAATCGTAAAGAGTCGCCACAGAGAGCCCCTCCTTTGCATGGTTATGTTTGATAAATATTTCATTATTTCGTATCCATCCCAAATTCACCACCTTCCAAAAAAGTAAAAATCCATTACAATCCTATCTATGGATAATAATAATCAAAGAACAAATCAAATTCCAATAGAGATGCTGTATGCTGAATACAAAGCAAGTGGCATGACACGCCCAGAATATTGTCGAGCGAAAGGAATATCGTTCGAGCATTTTCGAAGCAGGATAACAAAAATGAATAGGGACAATCTTGGAAGATCACTATTTTCGAATGAAGGGAAGAATTTTTCTTTAGCAAACAATCCCTTTAGATTTGAAGGGGAAGAGAGTAATGAATCTTCAAGAAATTTATTTTCATTCGTTATAGAGCTTGGAGATTTTAAATTTCAAATTCAATTGGAGGGAGTATTATGATTTTTAGAGATCCTACCCAATTAAAGATTTATATTAAACCAGGATCGACAGACATGAGGAAGTCATACGTCTCGTTAATGACTATAATCGAATGGGAGATGAAATTAGATCCATACTCTGAATGTATCTTTCTCTTTTGTGGAAGAAGTAAGAAATTAGTGAAAGCTATATACTGGGATGGTAATGGATTCTGTTTGTGGCAAAAGAAACTTTCTCATGGATACTTTCCCTGGCCATCATCACAGGACAAAGTGTCTGATTTATCATCACAAGAATTAAGATGGATGTTGGAAGGAATCGATTTTCGAAAGAAACATAAAATATTAACAAAAAATGTTGCTTAGAAAATAAATTACTTGATCTAAACAATAGCTTTTATATCATCAAAGTGTGATTGTTGTTACCGAAGAACATAAACCAGATGATATAGAAGCTTTAAAGAAAAAAATCATTCAACTAGAAAAAATTATTCAAAGAAAAGACCGTAGAATTGATGACCTTCTTCGAGATTTATGGAATAAGTCTAGTGAGAAGAGAAAGGGAAATCTAGATGACGATAGTCACGCTTGGCTTTTTAATGAAATTGAACTTATAGATAAAGAAGAGAAGAATAAAGAAAAAACCATAACAGTTCCAGCTCACGAAAGAACGAAGAAATCTAAATCAAAAAAAATTCCAGACCATTACGAAAGAAAAATAGTAGTTCATGAAATAGACGAAAAGGATCGCATTTGCCCTTGTGGTTGTGTTATGGAGGCATTTTCTCAGTATGAAAGAGAAACCCTAGTCGTTCCGAAATTACAGCCTTATGTCAATAAAGAGATTAGCTTAAAGTATAAATGCAATCATTGCAAGGGAAAGAAAAATACTGGAGACAAGCCAGAAATTCTCCAAGCTCCCCTTCCTCCAATCATTCTTCCCCAAACAATTGCAACACCTGAATTACTAGCTCATACAATTTATTCAAAATTTGAATTACATCTGAGTATTTATAGAATTGAAGGAATTTATAAAGCTTTAGAAATACCTATTACTAGTAAGAATTTATGTAATTGGTTAATAAATGTTCACGATAAAATAAAAGACAAATTTGATTTTATTATAAACTATATAAAATCAGGACCAATTATTGGAATAGATGAATCTCCATTCCAAGTTCATAAAGAACCAGGAAGAAGTGATACATCTCAATCGTATATATGGGTCATTCGAGGTGGACCACCTGGCAGAGAATTATGCATGTATTTATATAAAGACACTCGTTCTGCCGAATATTTACAAGATATTTTAAGAGACTATAAGGGTTTTATAATTACGGATGATCACGCAAGTTATGATTCTAGATTAGGATCAGAGCATGGTGATAGGATGGCAAAATGCAATGCTCATGCTAGGCGTAAATTTATAAAATTAGCAGACAATAAGAATGGTGATGCTATAAAGATCTTAGATCTCTATGCAGGTCTTTATAAAGTGGAAGCAGTCATTCGCAAAAAACAGTTATTTGTTAATTGTAAGTTTGATGAAATCAAAGCGATACGGCAACAATATTCGAAACCTATTATGGATGAAATGCGTTCTTTATTGGAAACTATTTCCATCAAGACTTTGAGTTCTGATGGTATAATGGAGGGCATTCGATACTTCTATAATAATATAGAAGGATTGACTCTCTTTCTAGATCATGGAGAAGTAACTATTGATACCAATCTCATAGAAAACAAAGTTAGACCTTTTGCTATCGGAAGAAAAAATTGGCTATTTGCGGGTTCTCCAAGCGGGGCTAACACCAGTGCATTTTGGTACACCATAGTAGATGCTTTGAAATCAGCCGAAGTTGATAGGCATCATGGAATATCAGAGCTACTGCATTTCCTGTCAGAAGATCGATCTAGCGAAGAAGTAGAGACCAAATTTTGGAAAATACTGGGGTGGTGAATTTGGGATGGATACCTTCCCATAGGCATACAGACATTTCGAAAGATAGTGGAGGAAGACTTCCTTTACGTGGACAAAACCCGGCAGATCTATCCACTCATAGAAAAATCGGGTGCCTTTTTTCTGTCTCGCCCTCGTCGGTTCGGAAAAAGTCTCACCCTCTCAGTTCTGGACGAGATTTTTTCGGGGAACAGGGAACTCTTCCAAGGCCTTTGGATCTACGATTCCCCCTGGGAGTGGAAGAAACATCCGGTTCTGAGATTCGATTTCAGCAAGCAGAAGGCAAGAACAACAGACGAATTGAAGCAATTTATTTTCAATGAACTGGAATATGTTGCGAATCGCTATTCCTTACAATTGACAAAGGAAACCTATTTCGATAGGTTCCAAGAGCTAATAATCAAATGCAGTCAAATCAGCGAAAACAGCAAAGTAGTCATCCTCATCGACGAATACGACAAACCCATCATCGACCATTTGGAAGACACTCCACGTGCTGTGGAGATGCGGGAAATCAAGAAGGGATTCTTTACAGTGTTAAAGGGATGTGATCCGTACATTCGGTTCCTTCTTCTCACGGGAGTGAGTAAATTTTCCAAGGCGGGAGTGTTCAGTAATTTGAACCACTTGAGGGATATAAGCCTGGAGGATCAATACTCGGATCTTATTGGAATAACGGAAGATGAGCTTACTTCCCGATTGGCAGATTATATCCATGAATTTGCAAAGGAAGAAGAAGTCTCGGATAACGAATTGGTTGTAAAGATTCGGGATTGGTACAACGGATACCGATTCTCTCCGAAAGGGATCTCTGTTTACAATCCATTTTCCACACTTCTCTTGTTACAGCAAAAACGTTTTGAACACCATTGGTTTGAGACGGGGACACCCGAGTTCTTGGTGAAGTTGATTCTGAACAGAAATTATAATATAATATCCGTGCCCTTGGAGATAGAAGCCTCAAAGTTTTCATCTTATGAAGTGGAAGATCTAAATATAACACCTCTATTGTTCCAAACCGGGTATTTGACCATCAAGGGCTATGACAAGGAAGAGAGCCTGTACATTCTGGATTATCCGAATTATGAAGTAAAATATGCATTCTTAAACTATCTTCTTATGAAAATGCAGAAATACGAAGATTCGATACCTCACATCCATCATTTGGCAAAATCATTCCGGTCAGGAGATCTGCACAACGTTATTGAAATTCTGAGAAGAATTTTTCTATCCATAGATTATGACCTTCATATTCCTTTGGAGAGATACTACCAAACCATTTTCTATCTCATCTTCACTCTCTTGGGGTTGCGTATAAAAACGGAAGTGAAAACCAACCTAGGCAGAGTGGACGCAGTTGTCGAAACCGCCTCCACTATATATATCTTCGAATTCAAATTAGACGACACAGCAGAGAAAGCACTCGAGCAAATCCGGGAGAAGAAATACTACGAGAAATACCAAGGACAGGGCAAGGCAATCGTGCTTGTGGGAGTGGAATTCCGAGATAGGAATATTGGAAAATGGCTCAGTAGTAACAATCTGCTGTAGTTTTTTTTTCTACGAATACAGCAGATGATACCGGACTTCGCTGTGGTGTAGTGTTATTAGGATTTTGTTGCTTTGTAATAAAATTAATCCATAATATATGGAATTCTAATTTATCTAAAACAAACTGAAAAACGACTACCCTCCTTTTCTTTGGAGGTTACTAGAATCGTTCCTGATTGAAGTTCCATCATCTCCAACGATCTTTGCAATCCGATTCCAAAACCTTTTTCCCCATTGGTTCCTGTTCTAGATACATTCATTTGAAAAATTTTTGGTAATAACTCTTTAGATATCCCTATACCTGTGTCAGTGAAATGAAGCATCTTACTACCGTTTATTTCTTCCGATTCAATTTTTATTATACCATTTTGAGGTGTAAACTTAATACTATTTGTGAGCAAGTTACGAAAAACCTCAGTAGATAATTGAGAATCTGCAAATATAGCAAGATCCTTATCCACTAAATTCTCTACCTGAATATCCTTGGATTTCCAAGAAATCGCAAGTTCTCTTAACAAATTATTAATGATTTCGTAAGGATTTATATTGGATAGTTCTTTCTTGAATCTTGGCTTCCAGGTCTTCGTTGATATTCTGTAATTTCGAGGAGAGAATTTCATTGTCTTTTATGGCACCGGAAAATCGTATCGAGAGGATTACTGATTGAAGAAATATAAAAAATAGTAGAGCTTGAGGGATCACAAAATTACTATATATAATTTGCATGGAGTATAAGATATCATTCACTGCTCCAACCAGCATTACAACTGTTCCCAAGAAAAGTAGAGTAGCACTTTTCTCTTTGCGAAGAAATGCTCTTACTATAATAAACAAAAAATACACAGAAGACAGAATGGTTACCATATGGAAATAATGAGAAGTATGAGTAAAAATACCCGTGTCTGTGAAAAAAACAATGGAACAAAATACTCCCGATAAAATCCATATTCCTTGCTTCATCCTTAACGAATATATTCCGGGATAGATAGAATATAAAAATTGAGAGAACAAGGGAACAGACATGAAATAAGATAAATATTGCATCCTTGTGAGCCAGAGAAATGAAATTGATGGTATTACATTGAATATATATTTTTCATTAAAACTCAATAACCTAAAAATGATTGCAAAACAAAACAAACTAAACCATAACGGAGAAAAATCCCTTCTGCGTATGAAAAAAAGAATTATGTGATAAACACCCATAATAGATATACTGCCCAATAGAAATATATCAAGATTTAGACTTTTTTCTCTTATTTCATATAGACCTGTTTTTCTTCCCAATAAAATCGGATACCATAAGCCACCTTCACGAAAATGGAAATTGGAAACATGAAACAGAATCTCCATCTCCCCGGATACCTCTAAAGAGGGAGAGATAGTGGGTATACCATGGGGTTTACTTTCTTGGGCATTCCTTCCAACAACTCCGTTACTAGCCACTTCAACCTGATTAACTAAAAGACGATAGGCTGTTCCTTGATCCGAAATTTTAAATGCAATAGGAAAATTCCATGCCTCAGGTAGGCGGATTCGTGCCCTATAGGTACCATATCCAATACCACTAGGAAAGACGGAACTCCAATTCCCTGGAACTTTCTGCAGAGTCCTTACTTCTTGGTTTGAAAAAGTTTCGGAATCAGAGATAAATATACCGGGAAAAAACTCCCACTCTCCATGAAGAGGAATCACTTCAATAGAAGGATCCATATCCCGGAGATCCATCTCGCCCTCTACAAGAATCGGAAGATTCGAATCTATTGGAACGCAAGACATAAATACAGTAAAAATAATAAATAACAAACAAAGAAATATTTTAGATATTTTATTGAAATGTTCCAGTATCATTAATTTTCCACCTTATAGAAAATTTTGAATATATTATATAAATACATATCGACCACTATTTATTAATTGAGAAAAATATCTATATATTTTAGAAATAAATTATAGCCAATATCTGTCCGGACAAGC
>JAFIGA010000168.1 GCA_020831715.1 Leptospira sp.
CATAATCGTTGTAATTGCGAATGGTATAAGCTATAATTTTACATATTTTCTGGAAACTTACACCTTCCCAGAATCGATTGCTTTTCAGTTGAAAAAAATTTTTAACCTTATTATTTCTTTTGTAATCATCTTTTAATGAAAGAAAACTCTCGTAATTTTCCTTGAATAAATTAAATATTACCGAATCCGAAAGTCCTTCTACAATATCCGATACTTTGTCCGGATCGGATATGGAAAGATAGTAACTTATCAATTCCATATTCTCTTTTCTTTCGTTTATGAATTCGTTTAGAATATCGGGATGCGCTTGGTAAAAAGCCGAAATACCCACATTGAAGGTGGTTTCTCCCTCCAAGAAAAAGTTCATTTTGTATTTCGCGATGCAGCTATTCTTGAGACCTGGCATCTGAGAATTGCTTTTTAGAATGGAACGACAATTTTTCGGACACATTTCGTAAACAGTTGTGTCAATTTGGCAAGTTTTATTGAATCCCGATTTCATAGATTTTATTCGATGATTAAATCACCGCATGTTCTCATTTCGGGAGAATAAGGATTCTGCACTCCTTTTTTTCTTGCCACCCAAAACTTTTTGTTCATAGGGCAATAGAATTTATAGACATTAGGCAGGTTTGCGTCTCGAACCAATTCGAACAGATTCAAAGAGAAACCTGAGAACTTTAAATAATCTTTTTCCTTATCTTTTCTCTCAATTGCCTGGAGATCTTCCTTCATTTTTTTTGCTTTGCCTGCAACATAGGCATTTTGCGAAGATTCCAAAGAATAGACTGAGCTGAGTAAACCTTTAACGGAGGGCATTCCATCTTCTGTTTTCATCAAGAAGTCATGAACTTTTTGATTCTCTTCCTCCAAATTTTGTACAAGACGTATATCTTGTGCGGACAGTGGCTCCTTAGATGGCTCACAATTTTGGAAAATAAAAATTCCAAAAATAAGAAAAATGGTGGAATAAAATTTCATTAAGATTCTCCTATATAGATAGATTGCTTGGAATTTTCTAGGTTGTCTAGAAAAATTCTAGACAGGCGGGGTTTTTCGACGATCATGACAGAAAAAGGGTTAAAAAGAAACTATGATTATTGTTGAAGGCTTAGACCACGTAAACATCCCAGTATCCAATTTGGATACATCGAAAGATTTCTACGTAGATTTATTCGATTTCGAAGTGGAAGAAGAGGACGGGGACGCTGTAGTTATGGGTCTAGATTCACATAAACTTCGACTGATTAAGGTAGAATCTGTGGAACCTCGTCCTTTTCCATTGGTTAGTTTTATCATGGACGTCGATGATTTTACGGAAGCAATCAGTGAAATGGAAGCGAAGGATATTAAGATAGTTCTCGGTCCTGAAGGCAACTCCAAGGGAGAGTATCTCGTATTTTCTGACCCGGATTCCAACCAAATAGAAATATTTTACCAGCAATAGAAAATAATTGACTTATGGTGGTTCATCTGTATTTTCATACTGATGCTACCACCTTCTAATAACGAATCCAACAACCTCACAAAAATTACAGAATTCCGCAGGGGATATTCTCATTTTCTAAATCAATTCTTAAATCTAGCAACAGGTTTATTGAATTTTTTGGGTTCGGGAAATGTTTCTGAATCCGTTAAACGAGAGCTCATCCCATTTAGAAAACAAATCGATTCGAATATAATATCATCCACCCAAATGGCAAGGGATCTCTTAATGGAGCTGGATGAAAAGCATATGCTTCCTCAAGCAAAAAAAGAGATTATTTCTTATTTCAGAGATGGAAATACAGATGTTCAGAGACTGGACTTTGTTATATTTCATAAAACATTTGAATCACTTCGAAAGTTTTTCATTCATTCAAAAAGTGGTTGGACTAACATTCAATATACAGTATTGTCTGCAAACCTCACCGATGAAAATTTTAAATCAGATGAAATTCTTAAATACAGAGTAATTCCGGTCTTGGACAAATTGGATAGCTTGAAGATATTCCTGGAACGAATGTCTGTTATTTTAGCAATAGAAGATTCTCATCTTATTTTTAAAGCAAAGCAAACTATCCCGACTTTTTCAGAGGATAAGGATTATAAACTGTCCGCAGTGTTTTCCGAAGGATTGCAGAAATCTCTTGAAGATGATTTAATTCCCGTATTTGATATTGAGTCATCTTCATCGGATTTTAACAATAATTCCAAGTCATCTTCATCCGGAAAAAATATTTCTGATTCCTCCAAGAATTCGATCAGTCCTCAGTCCAAATCCAAAAAATTAACTAGCAATGTCTTGAATACTGCAGGGAAGTTGCCATGGAATTCCAATCAACATTATTATTTTAGATATGATCCTTCCAAATACGAAGAAGAAAGGGCTTACTTTCAATCGGTAATCAATCTGGAAACTCATTTAGGAGCAGATGAAAAAACACTCCGTGCCGAGGTGATTCGAAGTATGACTTCTACTCAGATGCGACTTAAATCGCCTGATGCATTGGAAGGTGAGTATATGATGTTTTTGGATAATTTCTTCGATTTTTGTCGTAATATTTTGATCATGGGTATGGGTATTCCGGATATATTAAAAAATCTTTTTTTCTATCATATTGGTCCAACTCATTTTTATATGATAGTAAGGAAATTTCTTCAAGAAGCTAATACGGGATATCTGCACATAAGATCTTCAGATGGAAAGAAAGTTACAAAATTTCTTCCTGCCGAAATTATTAAGAAGCAAGTGATTGCATTCTGGATTCGAGAAATTATGCCTAATTTAGGTGATGAAAGAAATAATCTTGCCGCATTGAAAAAAATCATAGAAATAGTGGATGCTAAATACAAAGAAGTTTCCCTTCATGCAATTAAGGAATATGATAATCTACCGTTAGAGGTGAAAGCTTCCAAGCCTCGTGTTCAGATATTTCGTGAGAAGATGAACACCTGGATGGGGGCGGCAAATATTATAGTATTTAAGAGATTTCTAAAAACTGCAATTTAATTTATTATAAAACAGAAACTGTGCATGTTGCATTTCCACCGGTCATGAAAAATTGCATAATTCTCCCTTTGGGTATGGCAATTTCCGGATCTCTTATAAGGATGAGCTCATCTATCTTGCAGCTGGGAGAGAAGTATCTAATTGTAACAGGATTTGGACAATTTACCCTAAGCTTGGATGCACCTTCTGCTACAAATGGATCAATTTCTGCACGAAAGGCAAATGTTTCCACGGACTCGTATTCAAAATTTTTGGACTCGCCCCATTTGACCACACGCTCAATTCCGTATTCATTGTTATATGGTTTGTAGCAATCCACAAAAAAAGGCTTAGCGCTACAATTGAATCCGGAATCAGATTCGGGCAGACATTCTCCACCCGGCTTGATCACGAAAATTTTTCCTGATACAGCGTCATCAGGGAATTTGGTCTTGATTTCATTGTTGAAGTTGGAAATAATTTCACCGGGAATATCATTGAATAGAACCTTTGTGTCCTGATCCGAAATATTTCTGCCCTTGATTGTAACTTCTGTTGCCGGGTATGGACGATCTCCCGTTTGTGCGGGCGTTCCTCTCGATGGTGTGATTTCTGCAACGAAAGGAGGAGCTTGGGTTAGAGCGAATAAAAAGTCCTCAGATCCTTCTTTGTGGCAATTCAGAACCATGGCAAAAGCGAGCATTATGGACAATGAAGCAATTCTTGTATTATTCATGATCTTTTTCTTATTGTCGGATTTCTTTTTCTCAAAATTGATAGTTTTTGTGAACCATATTCTTTCTCGCTTAGAAGAAACTATTCTCTTCATTCAACTCAATTCTCCCAAAACAAGGAATGCCATATCCAAGGCAATGCTTTCTGAACTAAAAGGTCTTTGCTCGGATCTTCATTCCAGGTCAATTTCCGAACTTCCACGCGTTGTCGTTTTGGAAGGATTACCCGGGGTAGCATTTTCTGCAGGAGCCGATCTGAAAGAGAGGGCAGGTATGAGTGAATCGGAAGTTTGGCAATTTTTAGATGATTTTCGTGATTTACTCAAGGATTTGCAAGATTTACCCATGCCAACAATAGCGGCAATATCCGGAGTGGCGTTGGGAGGTGGTTTGGAAATCGCTCTAGCCTGTGACTTTCGTATAGCAACCGAGGATGCAATCATTGGACTTCCCGAAGTGAAACTGGGAATTATTCCGGGTGCCGGAGGAACGCAGCGCTTGACTCGATTGGTGGGTCTAACAAAAGCAAAGCAATGGATATTCCAAGGAAAGAGATGCAATGGAAAAGAGGCGTTGGAATGGGGAGTGGTGGACTATGTTTTTCCGATTCCGAGATTTGCCGAAGAGGTAAGACTTTATGCTGAATCATTTTTGGAATCTGCTCCCATCTCTTTGAAAGCCGCAAAGGCAGCGATACAAAGTGGGATCGAAGTTGACCTGGAAAAAGGATTGGACTTAGAGAGAGACAATTATAAATTAACTATTAGTAGCAAGGATCGCAAGGAAGCACTGCTTGCTTTCCAAGAAAAAAGAAAACCTATATTTAGGGGAGAATGATTTGATACTCACGGGACCTGCCATCAAAGAAAGAATAGGGAATGACATACTCATTGAACCCTATGATGATAAACAACTGAATCCCAATTCATACAATTTAAGATTACACAATGAACTTTTAGTTTATAAAGATTTCCCTCTTGATATGAAGAAACCTAATCCGGTGGAAAAAATTATCATCCCGGAAGAAGGCTATCTTTTGGAACCGGGTATACTTTATTTGGGAAGAACATTGGAATTTACAGAAACACATAACCTTGTTCCGATGTTGGAAGGACGTTCTTCTATTGGAAGATTGGGAATGTTTGTTCATATAACAGCCGGATTTGGTGATGTGGGATTTAAAGGGTTTTGGACCTTGGAAATTCAAGTCATCCATCCTCTCAAGATCTATTCCGGTGTCGAGATATGTCAGATTTTCTATCATACAATTTTAGGTGATATTAAAGAATACAGTTCAGGGAAATACCAGGGCAACCAAGGTGTACAACCATCTCTGCTGTATAAAGACTTTCAATAAAAGAGGTTAGGTTAGAGATATGGGCAGCAAATACCAAGGTTCCAAGAAAGAGATTCAAGCATTAGATGCTTTTATAAAATTGAAGCGAGCTTCCGAATCCATCTCTAGCCGATTGAATGCAAAAAGTCAAAGATACAATCTGACCGAGTCACAATTGGGCGTGCTGGAATCACTCTATCATTTGGGAACCATGTGTCAGAAAGATTTAGGTTCTAAAATTTTAAAGTCCACAGGAAATATTACTTTAGTAATCGATAACTTAGAAAAGCGAAAGCTGGTAAAGCGAGTTAGAGAAGAAAAAGATAGAAGGTTCATCGCTGTCAACCTCACCAAAGAAGGAAAAGACTTGGTTAATAATTTCTTACCGGGTCATGTCCAGGCAATTACCCAAGAAATGTCAATACTGAGTCCGCAGGAATTGGATGAACTCTCAAGACTTTGTAAAAAACTAGGCAATCGACCTCCCGCTAAAAAGAAAATCGTTCTCTAAGATTTCCAAAACTCAAAGATCTCCAAAAAAAACCGGGGTTGCCCCCGGCTCAATGGTTCCTAAAAAGAAAGCCTAATAATTAGACTGTAGTTTATCTCTTATTCTCCTACAGCCGCAAGTTCTTCCACTACTTCAATTTCTTCCTCTTTGTCTTTTTTCCCATTTTTGGATGGTTGAGGAATTGCATCCTCTACAGGGACCAGTGGAAGGTCGTTCAATTCTCGAATCTGATTCTCAATTTTTAGAGCAATATCAGGATTTTCCAGGAAGAAATTTCTTACCTGTTCCTTACCTTGGCCAATCTTGTCTTCTTTGTAAGAATACCAGGATCCGGCTTTATTGATAAGGTCATGCTTCACCGCTAAATCTATGAGTGTGGACTCTCGGTTGATTCCTGTCTTGAACATCACATCAAATTCCGCTTGGCGAAAGGGTGGAGCCATCTTGTTCTTCACCACTTTTACTCTCACTCGGTTTCCAACAGGCTCATCCTTTTCCTTGAGAGTTTCAATTCTTCGGATGTCGAGGCGAATGGAGGAGTAAAACTTGAGAGCATTCCCGCCGGTAGTGGTTTCGGGAGAACCGAACATCACACCAATTTTCATACGGATCTGATTGATAAAAATAACTGTCGTATTGGACTTGGAAATGGTTCCGGTAAGCTTTCGGAGTGCCTGGCTCATCAGTCGTGCTTGGAGTCCCATATGAGAGTCACCCATATCTCCTTCGATCTCCGCCTTGGGAACAAGTGCAGCCACAGAATCCACAACAATCACATCTATTGCGTTGGATCTCACAAGTGATTCACAAATCTCCAATGCTTCTTCTCCGTTGTCGGGTTGTGCTACCAAAAGGTCTTCTACATTCACTCCCAATTTCTTGGCGTAAGATGGATCGAGGGCATGCTCTGCATCGATGAAAGCCGCCACTCCGCCTTTCTTTTGGGCTTCGGCAACAGCCGATAGAGTGAGAGTAGTCTTACCGGAGGATTCCGGTCCATAGATTTCAATGATTCTTCCGGATGGAAACCCGCCTATTCCTAGAGCAATATCCAACTCCAGGGATCCTGTAGAGGTTACTTTGCCGGAGTGGATCTTATGGTCAGCACCCAATCTCATAATTGCGCCCTTACCAAATTGCTTTTCGATCTGACCTAGTGCAGCTTCGATAGCTTGACCTTTCTCTGTCTGTAACTTCTCCAGATTTTTATCTTCTTTTGATTTCTTCATAACTTCCTTTCCTTCTAGTGTTCTTATAAGGGGGTTTCCGAAAAAATTCAAATTTGCGAAATATCCGGCAAAAAAAAATCTTTTTCGAAATTTATTTTAAAATGAATTCTACTATGTCCCTTAACTGTCTCTATCTTAGCAATCTAGCCGGACAAAACTGGGAGAAAATCAGTTTTTTTTTAAAAAAAAGTTTTTCTTCCGAAAAATCCTCTCGTATAAGCTTGTAAAAGTGGCTAGTACATGTATAGCATTTTTTTAAGTCAATGGAAAAAAACAATTCATCCGATATTAGATTTAGAATTGCTTGCGAGGTTGAGATTTGAGCGAATATGAAGTAACTTTTCCCCTGAATACTACCCCTAAAATGAGGGAATGCATTGATATTTTCAAAGATTATTTGGATATCGAGAAGAATTATTCGATCCATACACAATCCGCTTATCTAAGAGATCTGAAATTCTTCTTGGAATTCTGCCTGAGAGAGGAAATTGACTTTCTGGAAATGGAAATTGTGGATATACGGTCTTATTTTGCCTCCCTTTCCCAAGAAAAAGCTCTCGATAAAAAGACCCAAACCAGAAAACTTTCCAGCCTAAGAACATTTTACCGCTGTTTGTTCCAAAAAGATATCATTCCATCCAATCCCATTCTATCTGTGAGTTTTCCCAAAACCAAGAAAAAACTTCCAAAAAATTTCAAACCTGGGGAGACCGAAGATCTACTGGATTACCATGACAAAGAAAGTTCTCCCATTCTGGAAAAAAGAGACAAGGCAATCTTGGAAATCCTCTACTCCTCGGGGATGCGAGTTTTCGAATTGGTGAATGCTAAATTAAGCGATCTATCCGGTGACAGAAGATCCCTAAAAATCATGGGGAAGCGAAGAAAAGAAAGATTCGTCTATATTGGAGATGAAGCACTTACTGCATTGAATGACTACCTTGCCGTTCGAGAGCATGAAAAGGAAGAAGAAATTTTTCTCAATCAGAGAGGAAAAAAACTTACCACCAGAGGGGTTCGATATATCTTGAACGAAAGAAGGAAAGCGATGGGTTTTGAAAAATCCGTAACGCCCCATAAGTTCAGGCATACATTTGCAACGGATCTTTTAGATGCCGGGGCGGATATTCGTGCCGTTCAGGAACTTTTGGGTCATGCTTCTCTTTCCAGTACTCAGGTTTACCTTAGCGTGTCTAAGGATAAACTGAAAGAGATATATAGGAAGGCTCACCCTCATGCAAAATTGGACAGAGGATAAATTATTTCGATCTACTACCATACTCTGCGTTCGTAAAAACGGTAAGGTTGCCATCGGTGGTGATGGTCAGGTTTCCATGGGTCAAACTGTGATGAAACACTCTGCGAAAAAAGTCAGAAGACTTTTCCAAGACAAGGTCGTCTCCGGATTTGCCGGTTCTGCCGCCGATGCGTTCACTTTGTTCGAATTATTTGAAAAGAAAATCACCGAGTTCAATGGCTCACTCTCTCGTGCCGCAGTGGAAATGGCAAGAGAATGGAGATCGGACAGAATGCTTCGCAGACTGGAAGCCCTATTAATCGTTGCCGACAAATCAGAGTCCTTCCTTATATCAGGAACCGGTGATGTCATATCTCCCGATGATGGGGTCATAGCCATTGGAAGCGGTGGCAACTATGCACTCTCTGCCGCAAGAGCTCTCTATGAAAACACTGACATGGAAGCCAGTGAAATTGTTACAAAAGCGATGAAAATTGCCGGTGACATCTGCGTCTATACAAATCATTCTCTCACTCTCGAAGTAATCGAGTAGTAGGAAGAATCCAAATACTAGGAAAAAAATTATGGATCATTTAGAATTATTTTCAGAAACAGAAATTGATTTAACTCCCAAGCAAACAGTTGAAAAACTCGATGAGCACATCATTGGGCAAAAGAACGCCAAAAGAGCGGTAGCAATAGCACTTCGCAATAGAACCAGACGAAGAAAACTCGATCCCGAAATGCGAGAAGAAGTCTATCCCAAGAATATAATTATGATAGGCCCCACCGGTGTGGGTAAAACGGAAATTGCCAGAAGATTATCCAAGTTATGCGGTGCTCCCTTCATCAAGGTAGAGGCAACCAAATACACCGAAGTGGGCTACGTCGGTAGGGATGTGGAATCCATGATTCGAGATCTTGCCAATATCGCACTCAGCATGGTAAAGCAGGAATACCGAGAGAAGGTAACCGACCAAGCCAATGAGAAGGCAGAAGAATTGCTTTTGGATATCTTACTTCCACCGGCACCTTCTGCTCAGAGCACATCCACTTCCAATAAAGAAAATGTTTCCAATACTTCCGGTTTTGGCTTCGGCTTTGGAGTGGGCGACCCCAATGAATCTGATCCGAATAAACAAACCCCGGTTGGTTTTCAGGATGGAAGTGATTCCGGCAAAAGCAATCAGGATGACGCGTCAAAAGAACGCTATGTGGCAAGTCGTGAAATGATGCGAAAGAAATTGAAATCCGGTGACTTGGATGATAGGGAAGTGGAAATTGATCTACCTCAATCAGGTCCAACCGGCATGCCCATGTTACAGGTATTCGGTGCCGGTAATCTCGAAGACTTGGACAATCAATTGCAAAATGTGTTGGGCGATATTCTCCCCAAGAAAAGTAAAAAGAAAAAGATGAAAATCAAGGATGCTTACAAATCCCTCTCCGAGCAAGAAGCAGATAAGCTACTTGATCCGGACAAGGTTCAGACGGAAGCCAAAAAAAGAGTGGAAGAGATGGGCATTGTGTTCTTGGATGAGATTGACAAGATCGCCGGAAAAGAAAGCCGCTCGGGTGCAGATGTCTCTCGAGAGGGAGTTCAGCGTGATCTACTTCCTATAGTGGAAGGGGCAACCATCAGCACAAAGCTGGGACCCATCAAAACGGATCATATTCTTTTTATTGCCGCCGGTGCCTTCCATATGTCCAAGCCCAGTGATCTAATTCCTGAGATGCAAGGTAGGTTTCCGATTCGTGTGGAATTGGAAAAGCTTTCCATGGAAGATTTTGTTCAGATCTTAACAGCTACTAAATCTTCTTTGGTTCGTCAATATGAGGCTCTTTTGAAAACAGAGGGTGTTGAATTGATTTTTGCAGAAAAAGGTGTCCAAGAAATCGCACGTCTTGCCTTCGAAATGAATGAAAAAAACGAAAACATCGGTGCGAGAAGACTCAATACCATCATGGAAAAACTCCTCGAAGATATAAGTTTCAATGCACCGGATCTCCCTGACTCTGAAAAGAAAGTGCAGATCGACGATGCCTTCGTCCGTGCCAAATTGCAAAATATAGTGGAAGATAAGGATTTAAGTAATTATATTCTCTAGAGAGAGTCGGGAAGTCCAGAGAAGAAGAATAGAGTTCCCGCAGATCTCGGGGATAAGCGCAGAAAAGAATGAATGAAAATGATATTTCATATGTTATTAGAGGCGGAATATTTAAAGTTTACTCTGCTCTAGGACCTGGTTTGTTGGAATCTGCCTATGAATCAGCTTTGATGTATGAATTATCTAATCAAAAACTACAAGTCAAGTCTCAAGTCACTCTACCTTTAATTTACAATGGTGTGAACATTGATGCGGGATATCGTATCGATATATTAGTTGAGGAAAAGGTAATAATTGAAATAAAGTCAGTCGAAAAAATATCAGAAATTCACCATAAACAGGTATTAACTTATCTTAAGTTATCTGGTTTTAAATTGGGATTATTAGTTAATTTTAATAGCCTAGATATAGAAAAGTCGATTTATCGCAAAGTAAATGGCCTATAGCAAGCTCTGCGAAAAATCTGCGTTATCAGCGGGAGCTTTCTTCCACTATACTAAATTTAGTTCCCGCAGATCTCGGAGATAGGCGCAGAAAAGGTCTGGTTAAGAGTTTAACAACGGAAGTAATCGGAGCACCTTCGACGACACGGAAATAAGAGAAGAATTCAGGGGCGCTTGCTCATTAAGAGGTGCAAGCTGAGGGGTTGGTTGGGTAAGCCTACCATTAGGGTGTTTGCAACCGCAAACAGTAGTATGTTTTTGTTCGAGGTATATCAATCTATTATAAAATTCTTCTGCGAATGAACGTGAATATGTGTTTTTGTATACATCATATTTTCTTGAGAAAATTTTACTTCTAGGAATTCAAAAAATTATATCCAGGAATACTATCAGGATTTGGTTTTCCTGTAATTGAATAACCTGCTAGAAGTCCGCTGATAACTGTTCCTTCTACTGAACCAACGTTAATACCTGTCCAAATCCAATCTCCTGCCAAGATCAAATTGTCGAAACCCGATTCCCAGGCCTTCAAGCGGTGGTTGCCACTACCTGGAATTGATAAAACATATCTTTCAGTAGGGTCAATATTTGCTCGAATGTATTGGTGCTTCATTCGATGGACTCCTTGGGTTTTATCAAAATTTTCATTTACAACCAAATTTTCAAATTCAAATCCCCAAGGACTCAAATCAGTTCCTGCTTTATCAAATAGGCTTGATCCCATTGTGGCTCTTAAGCTTTGAATCGCTGTCCAAAGTACCCTTTCTTTAGCTTTTTTGGGATAATCATAGTCGTCAAAAGAAGGAATATTAATGTCTTCTTCCATAGGACCGCAAAAGTAAAGCAAAAGCTTTGGTTCATTTCCTTGAAGCCATTTTTCTTGCTTGATAAGTTCGGTCATGTCCATATAGTCCGTAGCTGGATAGATCCAACTACCTCCTAGAATAAAATTACTTCCTTGGGTGTATAAATCTTTATTCCAGCCTAGTTCTTCCTTAGACTTTTTTAGCCATATTTGGAATGCTTGGGTTTGGGTGGTTTTTATATTCTCAATCATCCCCAGCCATTTTTTATCCCGGATGAGATTTTTATTCGAGTTAATTAATTGTTTGCCAATGATAGGAATGGCTCCAATTGAGATAGCTAACACTACCCTATCAAAATCTTTACCATTCTTCAAGACCAACTCATCAACTCCTTTCCAGTCTGCCCAATATGATTCTAAATCTATGTTTTTGGATTTTAATTCATCACCATGTTCTAATTTATCATATTTAGGTTCACTGGGCCAAGCCCACCATCCATCAATTTTATCAATCGGATCGTATTCCTCTATTCCTTGTTTGATTCGATCTTGAATTTCGATCCTTACAGAATCTATGCTATTTCCTGAATCATCAAGTTGTATTTCTTTAACCTTTTGAAAAAAATGAAAATTAACTCCCCGTTCTTTAAGACAATGGTATAAAGGACTAATCACTGTCTCGCCTGTTCCTGATGCAAATCGATA
>JAFIGA010000170.1 GCA_020831715.1 Leptospira sp.
TTTACTGTTTAAAAAATATCAATATGCCAGATATTTTGTTTTTGCTTGGTCTTTTTATCTAATAATGTATGGTGTTTCTATTTTACGATTGACGGGTTTTCTACCATCCAGTTATTTCACTTACTATGGGATACAGATTGGTTCTGCTGTAGAAATGTTGGTATTGTCATTTGCGATTGGTCATAAGCTTTATGAGTATAAAATAAGAAGCGATAAGATGGTGCAAGATGCTATAGAGCATAAGAAAAAAATAAATCTAGAGTTAACGAAATTAGTTGAAGAAAAGACTAATGAAATTTCAAATAACTATCGTTTAATCGAAAAAGATATCGAGATGGCGAGAAATATGCAATTGAATACTCTCCCCAAAAACATAGACTGGTCTAAGTATAATTTGGAACTTTCGACATTCTTTCTTCCAAAGGATAGAGTAAGCGGTGATATATATGATGTATGTAATTTTGATGAAGATAGATTGAGAATTTTTATAGCGGATGCTACCGGTCATGGAATTCAGGCAGGTTTTTTTACAATGAGTATTCGAACAGAATATGAAAGAATAAAATATGAACATTCGGATACATCTCAAGTATTGAGATTGTTGAATCAATCAGTCTTCCAGACTTTTGGGAATGAAACCATGCTGTATTCTTGTTTTATAATCGATATTGATCTTTCACAGAATTATTTTGTCTATTCATCCGCAGGGCATCCGGAGCAATTTTTGTTTCAGAATAATGAATTAATGGAATTACGAAGTCTCGGTCCCATTCTTGGATTCAAGAAAGATTTAAGTATTAAATCTAAATCCATACCAATAGTTGGAGACTTTAAATTATTTCTTTATTCGGACGGGATCACAGAAGTGCATGATAAAGACATAAATGAATTTGGAACTAAAAGAATTATAGAAATGTTAACACAAGATAAAGATATTAATGGAAACGATTTATTGTTCAATGTTTTTTCAGAAGCTTCAGAATTTGGGTCGGAGATTGGTTTGGAAGATGATATTACTATGATTTACATTAGGAGCATTAAATGATAATTACTCCCCTCCAAATACGATTCAATGATATGGATCCAATGAAGCGAGTGAATAATGCAACCTATTCGAGTTATTTGGAACTTGGAAGATTGGATTTCTGTAATAAATATTTAAAAATTGATCAACTAGAAGATATTCCTTTTGTATTAATCCGCATTGAAATGGATATAAAAAGTTCACTGAAACCATTGGAAAATGCAGAAGTCCACACATGGGTATCATATATTGGAACTACCTCGTGGAAGTTTCAATATAAAATACTTAATCCAATCAATAATCAAATTTACGTAGAAGCTGAAACAGTACAAGTGTATTTCAACTATAGATTGGATAAAAAAGAAAACATCCCTTCAAGTTTTAGAAAAATATTGGAAAAAGAAATGAATTTAACTTGATCTAAGTATAACAATCTGCTTAGATTCTTAATAGGAGAACTTTATGGAGAATTTCACACCTATTTCCGCCTTCATCGGTGGTATTATAATTGGCATCGCATCACTTTTTCTATTGTTTTCAACCGGTAAGATTGCCGGTATAAGTGGCATTTTAGAAAGAAGTATATTCACTTGGCAGAGATTGGAAAATAGATACTGGGCACTATGGTTCATTGTTGGTTTGATAATCGGAGGAGAGATAGTTCAACTCATTGGTTATCCTGGATTTGGAAGTGGTCACCCTCATAATATTTATTTGATTGGTATTGGAGGATTGTTAGTTGGTTTTGGCTCTAGATTAGGTTCAGGTTGTACTAGTGGACATGGAGTATGCGGACTAGGTCGTTTATCATTTAGGTCTTTTGTCGCAGTAATAACATTTATGAGTTCTGCATTTCTAACATTATTGATCAAGAGGTTGATTTCATGAAAACAGGTATATTTTCGTTAATTTCAGGAATTATCTTCGGATTGGGATTGGGAGTCTCTCAAATGACTAACCCATATAAAGTTGTTAATTTTATTGATCTGTTTGGTAACTGGGATCCTTCTTTGGCTTTTGTTATGGGTGGAGCAATGACAACATTCTTGCTGGGATATAAATTTATATTACCAAAATTTAAAAAAGCATTGAATGGTGATATTATTTCTCTTCCCGATAAAACATTATTGGATAGAAATTTGATTTTAGGTTCAGCGGTTTTTGGTATAGGTTGGGCACTTGCAGGTTATTGTCCAGGACCGGGAATAACCGCACTGGTGACACTTCAGGATGAGACAATTGGTTTTGTCGTCGCTATGTCATTGGGTGTTATGATTTATCATTTTATATTCAATCGAAAAAAATATGAAGATGGTTGATTATAAAAATTCAGATTACAAATTATAACCAATCAGGTAGTTTTTTCCCATAACCAGTCATCTCAAGATAACCCTTTCCATTTTCTAACGTACTAAGATTTTGAACTTGGATAGGGCCTTCCCAATAAGGCAATAAGCCTTTCATTTCCGAATCATAAATCATTGCCTTGATTCGGAAATGGTCTTTACCAATTAGAACTTCCCACTCTGTAGGGTAGGTGTTTTGTGAGGATAGGCGAGAAAACTTTTTGGGAGTGAAAGAAACCGGTAATATAATTTTTTTATTATCACGAATGAGGATTCCATATTGAAATGTTTTTGTGTTGGATTCTTCTCTAATTTGAAAAGCTAAAAATTTATCTCCATTATCCATTGTAAAATGTACCCAATCCCAGCCGGATTTTTCTTTCTGCATAAACTTACTGGAAAATTCTCTATCCAACCATAGAGAAATTTTCCCATTATAGAATGTTTTATTGGAATAAACACCGGCTTGTCCTGTCAATTCCGGTATAGAATAGTAGTGCGACGCTAAACCTGAAAAATCTTTTAAACTGAAACCATTTGCCCCTTGCAAAATGACCGGAGTTGATTCTTGAACTTGAGAATTCAATATTTCAATTCCC
>JAFIGA010000171.1 GCA_020831715.1 Leptospira sp.
AGCACCGAGAAGCAACCGAAGTTGCTTCGAATGCGAGATTGTGACCGCAAACGAACGAAGGTGAGTGAATCGAGTCGCTGAATTCGAGAATACATCCCTAAAAAAAATTGATCTCAATATCATATTCCAATCGGGATGTTATGATCGAATCCCAATGAGGATTATGGGGATTGGAGTGGAAGTGAATGGTAGCGACAAAGTTGGTGGTGTTGGAGGAAAGGTGAAGAAATTAACAAGATACCCAGCACCAAATGTTCCATTGTGGTGCTGGGTAACAGGATGTTTGCTCGCTAGCAAGGCTCGCAAACAGCAGGATCACGTATTTATAATTAGAAAGGTTATTGTTTTTATTAAAGTTACTTAAATTTTTACTTCTTCTTTTCTTATCCTCTTCCATCCGGGGCAACCCAAGGGTTGGAATCTCCAAAATCCCTGGAAGTCTTTCTAGGAAAAGACTTCAGGGGATGAAGAGGATTTAGGAGATGTGGGTGGAAATGCTTTTTGGGTAGATAGTAGGTTTTGTTGATTAACGTTCTATTTATTATTTTTTACTTACTACCTTAATCAACACCATCAACTACCTAACTGAAACTAGCTTCCACCTAAATCCGGGGCAACCCAAGGGTTGGAATCTCCAAAATCCCTGGAAGTCTTTTCTTGAAATAATTCCAGGTGATGAAGAGGATTTAAGGGATTGGTGTGGAAGTGGATGGTAGCGATAAAGTTGGTAGTGTTGCAGGAAAGGTGAAGAAATTTTCACACAACAATGAAAAGGAGCCAGCCCTTTAGGTCGACTCTTTGCGTTTCCAATTTAGCAACCTGGCGATCTAAAGGGCTGGCGACGCTTATACCATTTTAGCATCTAAAATAATAATCACTGTAATCAAAAACATATGCAAGATACTGAAAAAGAAAAACTTTTTGGCAAGAATTGCCGACTGAGTCTGAATCAACCGTATAGACATACCAACCATTAGAATGGTGAGAAGTCCCGTGCTTGTGAGAAATAGAACTCCCATGCCGTCATGAACGAAATAAAAAGAAAAGCAAGACGCAGAGTATAGAATTGTATATAATAGTATGGACTGGGTTGTTTTCTTGACCCCTTTTACAACCGGGAGCATGGGGATATCCGCTCTTTCATAATCATCTTTTAGAAAAATAGCAAGTGCCCAGAAATGTGCCGGAGTCCATAGAAAAATCATAGTAAACAACACCCAAGCAGGCAAGGGTAGAGAGTTGGAAACAGCGGCGTAACCAATCAAAGGACCCACGCAGCCACTGACTCCCCCAATCACAATATTTTGTTCTGTTCTCGGCTTGAGTATGATTGTATAAAGCCAAACATAAGCAACGAGAGCACCTAATGCACAAATAGCGGTCAAAAGATTTATATAGTAATAGAGCATGCCGAATGCGGATATGCTTACAACAAAGCCAAGTATCAAAGCTCCATTAGGGGAAATAGCTCCTCCGGGAATTGGTCTTTGCTTAGTTCGGTACATCAATCCATCACTTTCTCTTTCCACATATTGATTGAAAATAAAAGATGCCGAAGACATAAGATAGGTTCCCAGAAGAGTAATTACGATCAATTCCCAGGATGGGGAAATATCCGCACCTAGATACAGTCCCGGCATTACGGTAGCAAGAACTAGGAAAGTGACTCTGGGTTTAGTGAGTTGGTTCCAGGTGGATAGAGTTATCATGAACCCTCCGTTTGATCCATATTAGGTTGGTAGATCTGAAAAATCAATGCTGAATACACTACTAAAAACAAGAGAACTCCCACTGTTGTATGGATGGCTGTGAGTAATTTTGGGATGTGGTACAGAACATTGAAAGCTCCAATTGTAATTTGGAGAACTATAAGAAGCGTGGCGGCTTTCATTAGCAAATTGACCGTTCTATTTTTTGCTGATTTTAGCGTGAAATACATCCCAATAAAAATGGCGATGCTTAGAGCATATCCTACCCAGCGATGCTCCATTTGATAGCGAATGGTTCCGATCAATTCAGGAAACCATTCTCCATAACAGGTAGGAAAATCCGGACAGGCAAGACCGGAGTAGTGAGAGCTTACTCTTCCTCCCATGAAAAGTTGATAAGCTATGAACACAACCAAGAAGAGAATGTAGCGAGTGTATTTCTTGCCGAGGATAGAAAAGGCAAATTCTTGTGTCACTGTATTTTTCAATTCCCAATGTGATAAAATCACAATTGTAAGAGAAAGCATACATAGCAAACTAGCATTCAGCAAATGCAAATTCACAGTAGTAGGATCAAGAAGTTTGGTAACTGTGAGGGCTCCCAAGGTGACCTGAGTTCCCAAGAAGAAAAGCAAAATACTAGCAAGAGGTAGATGCTTTCTTTGGCTTTTGCCAAAAACAGTCCACAAAAATCCACCGAGAATTAATAGACCAATGAAACCGGAATAGAATCTATGTCCGACTTCCATAGCAATCTGAAAGGTGTATTCCGGGATGAATTTGCCATGGCAGAGAGGCCAGTCAGGGCAAGCGAGACCTGAATCGGTAGCACGCACGAGTGGACCGAAGAAAATATTGGAATAAATGAGAATTGTTATCAGTAAGAATAGATTTCTAAAGCCTTTCATAGCATTTTTTCCTTTCCTAAGGTCAGTTTCCTGTGAGTGGGAAAGGGAGAAATAAATTTTAAATCGCTGTTTAAAAAAATGTTTGTTTCATAGGTGTAAATTTTTTTTCATGAACTTATAAAGCTTTCTAGGGAGTATCCAATGGATTCAAAAGATCTTTACAATAAACCAGGTTACATTACCTTTATGGTAGTTCTTGCATTAAATATATTATTTTTCGGATATATATCCTTCATTCACCCGGGCATTGTTGACAATCCGGGGGAAAACTACGGAGTAGAGGACAAGAAAAAGTAATATTTTCATGATATCCCTCACTAAGCATTGCTTAAGTTATTCTCTAATCTTCCTCTCATTTTCTTTGTGGAGTTATGATCCGAACTATACTATACTCAAAGAAAATAAGCTTCCCAAGGAATTGGAAAGTATAGGTCCGGAGGATACAACAGGTAGAACTATTGATATTAGCCTTACCTTTACAGATGAAACGGGACGGGACATAAAACTCTCCGAGTTGTTCCTTCCCGGAAAACCTGTCATGCTCAGCCCTGTTTATTATAAATGTCCCACTCTATGCAACTATCATATGAATGGTGTCATGGAAGTTCTAAAGAAGTTGGACTGGACTGCAGGGGATCAATACAATTATGTTGCCGTCAGTATCAATCCCAAGGAAACTCCTGAGCTTGCAATGGAAAAGAAGCAGTCCTATCTGAAAGAGTATGGACGGGAAGGTGCCGAAAATGGCTACCATCTTCTGACAGGAGATCAAGCGAGTATTAATTTGATTACTCAGGACTTAGGATTTCACTATGAATGGGATGAAGAATCTCAACAATACATCCATGCATCTGTAGCTTATATACTTACTCCGGAAGGGAAAATTTCCCGAATTATTCAGGGAATCAGCTTCGATTCACGAGATTTGAAGCTTGCTTTCCTTGAGGCAGGTGAAGGCAAAATTGGTGATTTTGTAGATAAATTTGCCCTTTTTTGCTTTCAATTTGACCCGAGTAAGAATAAATATACTTTGTATGCCTATAATATAATGCGTATAGGCGGGGCTGTGACCCTGCTGATTGTGGGCGGATTTTTGTTTGCCTTTTGGAAAAAATATAAAATAGAAAATGATCGAGGAGTGGCCTGATTATGGCATTTAGTCTATTAGCCAATTCATTCATGCCGGTGGCCGGAACTAAGATTGCAGAAGAAGTGGATACTTTTTATGCCTTTTTACTCTGGGCGAGTCTGGTTTCATTCATCATTCTTATAGGTGGAATGGTGTGGTTTTTGGTAAAGTTTAAGAGAACTTCAGAAGGACAGAAATCTGCTTTCATAACTCACAATAACTTTGCCGAATTTACATGGAGTTTTATCCCTCTTGTAATACTCATGGTCATCTTTTACTGGGGCTGGGAGTTATTTGCAAAGCTAAGAACTCCACCCGAAAATGTTGCCGAAGAGATTCATGTAACCGGTATGCAGTGGGCATGGGAATACAAGTATAAAAACGGTAGAACGATCAACAGTTTATCAAAAGAGCCACTCAATGTTCCGGTAGGAAAACCTGTTAAGATCATTCTAACTTCCAAAGATGTGATTCATAGTTTTTATGTTCCAGCTTTCCGTATTAAGCAAGATGCCGTTCCCGGCAAATATTCGGAAGTATGGTTCGAGGCTAAAAACACAGGAAGCTACGTGGTTTTCTGCACTGAATACTGTGGAACCAGTCACTCTAATATGATGATTCGTTTGAATGTCATGGAACAAGATGACTATGTTGCATGGTATCACGGTGATGAGTCCGTTGGAACAAAATCTCTTGCCGATGTAGGTAAAGAACTTTATATTAACAAAGCTTGTGCGTCTTGTCACTCTTTGGATGGATCACGAATTGTAGGACCGACCTTCAAAGGTTTGTATGGCAAGAATCGTGAATTCGAAGATGGATCTTCTGCAAAAGCTGATGAGAATTACATTAAAGAATCCATACTCCAAGCCGGAGCAAAAATCGTAAAAGGTTATCCAGCCGCTATGCCTGTTTATCAGGGACAGTTGGATGATGAAGAAGTATCTGCATTGATAGAATATATCAAGAGCGTTGAATAGGAGAAAGAAATGAGTCAGGTAGAAACCAACACAACCACCTCTACAACCAATTACCTGAATCACCACAAAGGAATCATGTCTTGGATCTATACATTGGATCACAAGAGAATCGGACTTATGTACTTTGCTACAGTAATCCTATTGTTCCTAGTTGGTGGTATCTTTGCATTGGGAATTCGTTTGCATTTGGCAAAATTCGGAGCGGATCCATTTCTGGATGCCGATACATACAACAAATTCATGACTTACCATGGTGCTATCATGGTATTTATGGTTATTATTCCAGGTATCCCAGCGTTCTTGGGTAACTTCATCCTGCCAATCCAATTGGGTGCAAAGGATGTTGCCTTCCCTAGATTGAACTTAGCTTCATACTATTTGTTCATGCTCGGTATGTTCACAGCTCTAGGATCACTTTTCTATAACAAAGTTGATACCGGTTGGACGTTCTACACTCCATACTCTACAGATTCTACCTCCAATGGTGTGATCTACTTGGTAATGGGTGCCTTCATTATGGGATTTTCTTCCATTTTGACCGGTCTAAACTTCGTTGTTACCACGCACAAATTGAGAGCTCCCGGAATGGGTATGGATAAGATTCCACTGTTTATCTGGTCTCTTTATTCTACTGCAATCTTGCAGATCCTTGCAACTCCGGTTTTAGCTATCACTCTTCTATTGCTCGTTGCTGAGAAGACTTTGGGTGTTGGTATCTTCGATCCGAATTTAGGCGGAGACCCGGTTTTATTCCAGCATTTCTTCTGGTTCTACTCTCACCCTGCGGTTTACATCATGATTCTACCAGCTATGGGAATTATCAGTGAATTGGTGACTGCATTTTCCAGAAAGACTATATTTGGTTACCGAGCCATTGCATATTCATCTGTGGGTATTGCCGCAGTGAGTTTCTTGGTATGGGGACACCATATGTTCGTATCAGGACAATCTACTTTAGCCGGTGTGATCTTCTCTTTCATTACCATGCTTGTGGGTGTTCCGACTGCGATTAAGTTGTTCAACTGGATTGCGACCATGTATAAGGGAACTATTAGTTTTGATTCTCCTATGCTTTTTGCCCTTGGTTTCATGTTCCTATTCACAATTGGTGGTTTAACAGGAGTATTCCTTGCCGCGGCAGGTATGGATATTCACTTTCATGATACCTATTTTGTGGTTGCTCACTTCCATTACGTAATGGTAGGGGGAACTCTAATGGCTCTCGTTGGTGGAATCTACTATTGGTTCCCGAAAATGTTCGGTAAGATGATCAATGATTCATTGGGTCGTTGGTCTTGGGTATTCATCTTCTCCGGTTTTAACGTAACTTTCTTCCCACAGTTCATCTTGGGACAGTTCGGTATGCCTAGAAGATATTTTGACTACCTACCTGAATACCAATCCCTCAATCAAATTTCTACAGTTGGATCTTGGTTGATCGGAATCGGATTCTTGATCGCTTTGTATGCAATCATTAAAGCGTTGGTTTCCGGTGAGCAAGCTCCCGCAAATCCATGGGGCGCTAAAACTTTGGAGTGGCAGACTTCTTCTCCTCCTCCCCATGAAAATTTTGACAAAACTCCAGTAGTAACAGCAGGCCCGTATGACTACCGCTAGTAAGACAGAATCAACTTTTCACCACGCGCACCATTTCGATAGTGCGCAACACCAGTATTCATCCTCTAAGCAAGGAATTTGGTTATTCCTTTGCACTGAGATATTGATGTTCGGTGGTCTATTCGTAGGCTACTTGATCTTTCACTCTCTATATCCTGAAATTTTCCACGAAAGTGCTAAAACTCTAGATGTAACAATGGGCGCTCTGAATACGGTCGTTCTTCTTTTCAGTTCGCTAACTATGGCACTTGCTATTAGTTACACTCAGTCCGGTAAGAAAAATGCCGCTACCATTATGATGGCAATTACAATAGTATGTGCCGGAATATTCATGGTTGTAAAATACTTTGAGTATTCTCATAAATTTGCTGTGGGAACAGTTCCCGGTAAGCACTCCTATGTTGAAGTGGCCGGTGCTGATGGTAAGACTGAGAAAATCACCAAGATTGCCGATCTTTCGAATCAGTATTTTGCTATGAAAGAAGCCGGTATTGCTCCTGCTGAGATTGAAGCTAAACTTCATATCGACGAAAAAGAAGCTACTGAACTGAAAGCCCTAAGCCAAGTGGAAAATTGGCAAATGTTCTTCGGTTTTTATTTCGTAATGACAGGGATTCACGGAATCCACGTTGTAGCGGGTGCTCTCTTGATTTTCTGGGTGATGATCAAGAATATGAGAGGAAAAGTAGGACCGGAATACTACACTCCTGTAGAAGGAGTTGGTTTATTCTGGCACGTAGTTGACTTGGTGTGGATCTATCTATTCCCACTATTGTATTTGGTAGGTTAAGATCATGGAATTAGTAATAAATTACGGATTGTATTTCATAGCACTGTTTTGTGTTTTCACACCGGTGCTTGCGTTCGGAATCTTTGCTCCGGTCATCGTTAAAACCACAATCGTGGGATTTGTGATCAATTGGATAGCACAGTTTACCGAAAAAACTAAAGATGGTAGTATTGAGGGTGGAAACCCCCTCAATAAGATCCTCGAAGGTGGACATGAAGAGGATGATAGTCCTATGTGGATTGATAATGCAAAACCTGAATCGGAAGAGCATCATATCATCTCTACAAAGACTTACATCATGGTGTTTTTAGGTCTTATCATCGGAACAGTGATCACTGTATGGATTGCCGGATTTGACTTCGGTGCCTGGAACATGATTATTGCAATGCTTGTAGCTACAGCAAAGGCATCTTTGGTTCTTTTGTATTTCATGCACTTGAAGTACGACAGTATGCTCAACCGAACCATCTTTTTATCTTCCTTTTTCTTCTTAGCTCTGCTCTTTGCTTTCTCCTTCGGAGATATCATCAGCCGAGTTTTGCCGGACAAAGGATTTTAGTTTAGAAATTCTCTATCCACT
>JAFIGA010000176.1 GCA_020831715.1 Leptospira sp.
AAGTTCTAAAAAGAAAAAAAAGAATCGCGACTAGCTAGCTCATCCTTGAAGCCCAATACCCATCAATGCGACTACTAAAGCAAGACAGGTTATCACTAAATACAAAAAAGTAACTGTATACATCGCTATTTTCTTATGACCAAATACTTTTTTATCCAAAAACATTCCCGATAATGGCAAAATCTGAATGGCATGCATTCCAATGAAATGAGAAATTCTAAGATCACCTCCATCTAATTTCCAATTTAAAAATAACATACCTTTTGCATCTTCCGCAATACCTACAGAATGTCCAAGATTTGAGACCATAATGTATCCCGCCGCAGCGGATAAAATAAAGCATAGTACGCCAAATCTTAGACCCAACTTATAGAATTTAGGAAGATGTAAACCATTTCGGAAGAATCCTGAAAAGACCCATAGGCTAATAATTGTAAGAATATTTATTCCTATACCCATTATGGAAAAAAGAATCGAATCAAAAACTGTATCTATATTAAAATGAGATCCGACTCCTCTTCCGGCTTGAAAAAAAATGATTCCCATTTCCAGAATCAGAACTGTACTTAAGGTTCTTCCCAACCAGATTTTTTTCTTTACGCTGAATGACTCAGGTAGATCACCTATAAACCAAGCCATTGTGAACGAAAAAATTGAAATCGAAATGGCAAATTTCATAGGTTTGAACCAAACTTCGGCACCGGTCACCATACGAGTATCTACCAAGGACAGAAGTAGGATGATAGGTATCAAAAACAGATGGATCAAACCTGTCCAAGTTAAAGAGACATTTCTCACAAGAAATTCTTTCATGATATTATGCATTTTATTTATACTTCCTCTATAATTTATAAACATTATTCAAAATTTCCTAAATTTGAAATTATCTCGATAAAAATTGACTCTCTATTAATTGGGCATGAGAAATCTTTGCTAATCTTCGTTTCTTATATTGATATAGATTTTTGTTTCATGGATCGGAGCATCCAATAGAGTATGAATCCAATTGGTCCCAACATAAATAGTAAAAAGAAAATGGGAAGCATCCATAACAAGGAAAGATTCAATCGTTTCGCATCCAAAAATGCCCAAGTTCCAATCAAAAGACAGAACCAACCAATAGTTGCAACCATATTGGAAATTTGAAACATTAAATCGAGGTCCAGGTTTAAATTTACATTCATATTTAAATTCACAAAATTCTCCTTAAAAAATTCCATTCGAATATTATTTTTTCAAAGCTTCTATTAATTAACTAAAATTATATTTTGAAAATAAATATTCTCTATTCACAATTATTAAAATCACAGCTATGAAGGTATAAACTACAGCCAACCCAAAATAGTGATAATCTTTAGGAATATCAATAAACTCATTGGAAAAATTCCAAAAGAAATGAAACAACACAGCAGGAATGAGACTTCCTTTGGATTTGGTATAGAGCCATCCCATGATTAAAGACATTGGAAAAATCACCCAGGCAAGTGAGAAGAACATGAGGTATGCTCGATTGGGATCATCAGGGAAAAGTCCATTTGTCAAAAAGAACCAATAGGGAAAATGCCATACCGTCCAGACCAATCCAACATATAGGGTTGCTATGATCAGTGAATGTTTCTGTAAATACTGGGGCAATAGAAATCCTCTCCATCCCCCTTCTTCGCCCAATGGTCCTCGGAATAAATGGTTTACCGTCATGAATAGGATCGAATAAAATCCCCAATTTGAATGAAAGACTCCATGGTTTCTCTCATTGAAAACGATGTCATAAACCCATCCAATGGCTATAACTACTATCATAGGTAGGAATACGGGGATTAGATACAATTCTATTTTGAAATCCCATTGGACAAATTTTGCCAATAATTTCTTAATTTCACTCCAGCCACCGAATAATCCCAATACGATCACAGCCGCGATATTAGGAGCCCAAGCTACGGTAAATTCTCCCACTCCCATGATCCATTCGGGAGCACCCAATCCAATCAATAGCATGGGTCCAAGGAATAGAATGGACGATATGATGAAAACCAATGCTATAAAACTAAAAATCTTTTTTTCTTTTATAAACTTCATTTACTTTTCTCCATCTAATTTTTTAAATCTAACATAAAATTGAAAAACTTATCTGGTTCTTCATACAATACCCCATGAATGACCTACCAAATAAACTTTTTTGTGATTGAATTCCACTTTTAAGTATTCTGTTACTTCAATCGTATCTTTTACCAGTTGATCAATGGTCATGGTTTCTTCTGGGATGGATGTCGAGAAAGATCTACCGGAACCTCGCATTTCCCAGGAAACCAGAATGAATTCTTTTTCCAAATTTGAATTGTACTTAGAGAGGAATGGAGTTTCGGGAGTCCCAGGCCCACCATGTAAAAATAGCAAAATAGGTAACTTTCTATTTTTGCCTCTAATACTCGAAAATTGTTTTACACCACCGATTCTTATAGATCTCCATTCCGAAATTTCGCTCTCCCAATCATTTTGTTCTTCTGCATAGGGGCAATAGTCCTTTTGTTTCCAGAAGCAATTGGGAAGGAACAGCAATAGCATGGAAGTTAAAAGTAGTTTCATTTTCTTTTCCTCAAATCCCTTTCTATATTTTTCTAAATTGATAGTCGGCTTGTCTAGCGATGCCTTCTATTTAAAACTTTACAATGTAAAGATATTTTTTCTCACTCTATTTTAAATCTTTACGATGTAAAGAATTTTTCTTGCTTTCAGGCTTTTTTTTGGGAAGATGGAATATATGGGAAAAATTGTCAAAAAATCCAAATCTGCATACCATCATGGGGATTTGAAACAAGCAATGATACATACAGCAATTCAGATTCTGGAAAAAGAAGGGATGGCGGGGATTTCGATTCGTAATATTTCCAAAAAGGTCGGTGTGAGCCATATGGCAGCATACTCTCATTTCTCCGGAAAAGAAGAATTGATCGCCCATATTGCGCTAGAAGGATTTGAAGAGTTGGTTCGATTGGGTAAGTACTCTCTTGGCTTGAAGAATTGCAAGGATGCCTTTTTAAAATTTGGAGAAGGATATATTGACTTTGGCTTGGATCATCCAACTCATATGAAATTGATGTTCAGTTTGAACGAAGAAGCATATTTCAAATTTGAATGGTTGGTTACAACTGCTAAAGAAAGTTTTGATAATCTAGTGGAATGCGTAATCAAATGTCAAAAAGATAAGCAATTTAAAAAAGGTGATCCTAGGGAAATGGCACAATCGGCTTGGGCAATGGTTCATGGTTTGACCCTTCTGGGAATTGATGGGCAATTCTGCCCGGAAGATGGAGATTACTCTCAGACTCGTATCATAACAAAAAAATTACTGAATAATATAATTACCGGATTAGAGGTGAAATAAAAACCCCCAATTTATCATTTTCTAATAAGGGTTCAACTTCATTTTTTTAGACAATTCCTTCATTGCCTCGAGTCTTAATTTGGCATTTTCAAATCTTCTCTTTTCTGTATCCGATTCAGGTAAAAGAGGGGGCACAGGAGTCGGTTTCTTGTTTTCATCCAGGGCGACAAAGGTGAGATACGCTGTAGTAGATCGAACTTTTTCATCCGTATAGGGATTCTCTTTTACAACTTGTACTCCCACTTCCATGGAGGTTTTGACAACATAATTGACCGATGCTCTGAGTACCACGTGATCTCCGACATAGATTGGATGAATGAATGTTAGACGATCTACACTTAAGGTAACTGATTCTCGACCGGAGTGTTTTTGTGCCGCCATCGCGGCAACCATATCGATCCAAGACATGATTGTTCCTCCGAATGCTGTTCCATAATGGTTGGCATGATCCGGCATAACGATATAGCGTGTTTCTATTTGGCTGTAGGATGGGGATTTAGGTTCGAGATTTTCTGATTTTAAATTTTTTAACATTTCAAGAGTTCATTTTTCGGGAAACCATGAATAAATATATAAAAAAAAATCTTTTCAAAAATCGGATTCATAGGAAAATCCAATGATACCGTCATGATTCAAGTGCACCAACTCATTATTCCTTTGTCACTCTCCTGTGATCTAGCCAATGGAAATCCGGCGGAGACAGCACTTCGAACTGCTATAATTTCCATTCGCATAGGTGAGAGATTGGGTATGAGTAAGTTTCATATTTCCAATCTTGCCTATATATCGATCATTCGATTCATGGGTTGCACTTCTTATTCCTCTGAAGAGGCTAGTTTTCTGGGAAATGAAATTCTCATTCGTAGAGCCCTTGCTCATGTTGATCCCGATGATAGTTGGGAGGTAATTCAGAATTTATTTTTCAAGAATAGATCTGGCCTGAGTTGGAAGGGTGTAAAAAATATCTTGGTTAACAGCGGAAATCTTTACCATGATATGGCGGCATCTCATTGTGATACGGCAGGATTATTTGCCGCCGATCTGGGTCTACCTTCAGAAGTGCAAAAGGCACTCCATGAATTCTATGAAAGATGGGATGGAAAGGGAGAGCCAATCGGGCTTAAAGGTGAAGAAATTTCCATTTATGCGAGGATCATTTCTCTTGCTTATTTTTTAGAACTTGTTCATGATAGGTTATCTATTTCGGAGCTGATGAGTTTTGTGAAAAAGAAAATGAGTAAGCAATTTGATCCGAGTCTTGCCCAGCATATCGATGAAGAGTTGTTTTTCAATCTAAGTGATGAGTCAATTGCGAAAGAGCTAGAGAAAGCTATGTCCGCTAAAAGTTTTGCAAGCCAATCCGAAGAAAAAATTGCAGAAGTCTTTGGTAAGATGGTGGATCTAAAATCCCAGTTTACAGTAAACCATTCATCGCAGGTTTGTGAATTGGCGATTAAAATTGCTGAAAGCCTTAGTCTCGATGAGAATGAAATGGATTCACTAAAATTAGCGGCATATCTCAAGGATTTGGGGATGCTATCAATTCCGAATCAAATCATTGAATCCAAATCTTCTCTAAAAATATCGGAAAAAGAATCCATTCGTTTGCATCCCTATACTACGATGCGTATTCTCTCCCCTACGAATTTGCCTACGGCTGTTTCGGAAATAGCCGGAACCCACCACGAAAGACTGGATGGATCGGGATACCATAGGTCACTGAAAGATAGTGGGATATCCAAGTCTTCCCGCGTTTTGGCGGTTGCGGATCAAATTGTTGCTATGCGATCCAACCGATCTTATCGTAAGGCATTCTCTGAGACAGAGTTGAAGAAGGAAATTTATAAAGATGTTAAGGATGGGAAACTTTGCAAGAACACAGTAGATGCCGGACTCGAGTCTTTGGGTTATTATATCAAGAAGTCCAAGCCAAAAAACTCTTTTGGGCTCACAGAGAGAGAAATTGAAGTGCTGCAAAAGATCAGCCAAGGTCTCACCAATCCCGAGATTGCCAAAGAGTTCAAATTGTCCCCAAGGACTATCCAACACCATTCGATCCATATCTACAATAAAATGGGTGTATCCAGCCGTGCCGGAGCGACTCTTCTTGCCATTCAAAATGGAATTATTTAAAAAAATTGATTCCATAGGCCTTCCGGCCGATGCGAGATAATCCCTTTTGCGCTATTGTAATTGTAGATTAAAACGTAGGAGTTTATATATGAAAAATCTCATTTTACTGGTTCTCGGATTCTCCCTATCTTGTGGAAGCATCAAAACAACCGATCAATTCATGCGGGACGATGCCCAAAAGATCGGCAATACCAAGACGATTGTGTTGATCCATGGAATGTATCTAACACCAAAATCGTGGCAACCATTCAAAGAATATTTTGAGAAAAAAGGCTATAAGGTTCATGCTCCGGCTTGGCCCCTGCATGATAGGGATCCCAAGGTTATGAGAGAGGCACATCCGGAAGAAGCATTGGCTCAACTCACTCTTGACGAAGTGGTTGAACATTACAGAACATATCTTTCGAGCTTAAAGGAAAAACCTATTTTAGTAGGTCACAGCATGGGAGGATTGATTTCTCAGATTCTCTTGTCCGAGAACCGAGCCAGTGCGGCAATTGCCATTTCCTCTGCTCCCACCAAAGGTTTGATTTCTTTAAAGTATTCATTTCTGAAAAGCAATTGGGGTGCAATCAGTCCATTTGCCAGTTTGGATGAGCCTATATTTTTGAATTTAGAACAGTTTCAATATGGATTCGTGAACGGTTTGGAAGAGTCTTTTCAAAAGAATGCTTACGAAATGTATTCTGTCCCGGAATCCCGCAAAGTGGGAAAAGGCCCTACAACTGATATTGCAAGCATAAATTTCAAAGAACGAAAGATGCCTCTTTATTTTATTGCCGGTGAAAATGATAGAACCATTCCCGCAAGCCTTAACTACAGTAACTTCCAAAAATATGAAGATGCGAAAGCGATTACTTCTTTTCGATTATTCCCCAAGAGGAATCACTTCATAGTCGGTGCACCCGGTTGGGAAGAAATTGCAGATTCCATAGACAATTGGATCAAAGAAAATCGATAAACAAGAGGAATAGAAGGAATCGATAAACAAGACGGATATTGATTTCAAGCAGTGGCAATTATACAGAACGTTCTATATAATTGCTATTCGTCGATTTATTTATTCCGGTTCTGACTCCGTTACCTTACTCTCTGAGAGAAATCCACCAAAGACATAACCCAAATTGCCTTTGAATTCGATTTTTTTCCATCTTGCCTCTCTGCCGGAGATTGTTTCTTCCTTATCAGTGACTTGAATCAAATTGACTTTTGCATTGAAGGGAATATTTGATACAACAGCTGTATCGGTGCTGGGACCTTGTCTCATCCTAAGTCCGACTCTTGCATTCACATACCGCACTCCGATTACTTCTACTTTTTCACCTCCATCTTCCGGACCTTCGATGATTACAGGATTGGTAGGAACTTCTTCATCCGATTTCACAGCCGATAGAAAGGCTCCGAACACCCATCCGGTTTTATCGCCCTTTTTAATTTTTGTCCATCTACCTTCCTGTCCACCAATGGTTTCGGATTTGGTTGCTACTTCCAAAACTTTGACTTCTGAATTGAAGGGTAGCTCGGCAACCTGTTTAGAATTCGTGCTAGCACTTTCTCGCAAGCGAAGCCCTGATTTAGAAGTTGTGTATCTTGTTCCTAAATATAGGTATACTTTAGCAACAGAGGCATCGGGTGTATTGTTTTTGCACTCCACAATATAGAGATTGTTTTCACATTTGACCTTGCCGGCGTATCCATCGTGAATACCGGTACAATAATCTCTGGGTTGGATACCGGTCTGGGAATTGTTGAATGTTTCCAAGTTTTTATCGTTGCATTCACCGTACATTTCGTTGGCATTTGTGGGAACCCAAACAGTTTTCTGTTTGCTACAGGAGATGAATATTACTAGTGATGTAAATAGGAGAATAATTAATTTCATAATGGTATATGTTTTAATGAAGAAATTAAAAATCAATCACAAAATCATTCAATCCATTTTTTCGTATTACGAATTTTAGTGTAAATAAACACCACCAGTCCTGTCACTTGGAGGCACTTCCCCGAAATTCCTCTTCATCCGGGGGGCGCCGATAGGCGCGAGGGAATCCCCCGCAATTCTTTTTTTATTTAGTGTCGTTCATGGTTTTCGTGGTAAAAAAATAAACAACCAGGAAAGCTTGTTCTTTTTCTTCGATTGCAGATAAACATCGTTAAGCGAAACTTTCTAAAATTTTCTTTTCCATAATTTGAAAAAAGAAAAACTGGATATGTGGACAAAGTTTACCTAGATACTACAATTCTCAGTTTTCTACATGACAATAGAACAGATTTCTCGATTTTTACTGAATCAACTCAAAATTTTTGGGAAAATAGATCCAATTATGATTTATATATCTCTGAAGAGGTGATTATAGAAATAGATCAGGGAAATCATCCTTTTAAGGAAAAAATATTAGAATCAGCGAGCGAAGTACAACTTTTACCTTTTGATAATTTAATTGTAGAAACAGCTGATTTTTATATAAAGAATTATATTATGCCAAGAAAATTAAGCGGAGATGCGATTCATTTGGCTTATGCTTCAATCTACGAAATAGACATTCTTTTGACATGGAATTTCAACCATCTCGCTAATATAAAAAAGACTAGACATATTGAAACTATCAACAAAAAATTAGACTTGAACACTCCGAAAATAATTTCACCATTACAAATGGTAGATAAGGAGGATTAATCATGAAGATAATAAAAAAAATTGATGAAGCTGTGAAGTATAAGATAGAGGCTCAAGCACTTTTATTTGAAAACCAAAAATCTTTATCTGAGATTTTAAATGAGTCAAAAGAAAATTTGAATAGAATAAAATTAGAAAATCACTTAATGTTCAAATACTCTGATTTGAAACCAAAAGTTAAGAATTTAAAAGTAGGATAATTGTTATTCTTTCTAAATGGCACAATATTGGTATGAAAAACTTGCGGAAAAATACATGAAATACATTATCTGAAATACGGAACTATTGATCAAAAAAGATTATATGATAATATAACTATCTAAGGTAATTTTTTAGAGGGGAGCTCATCAAGACATCGACTAACTTCACTCACCTAAGTTCGTTCGTGGTCGCAATCTCACAGTCGGAATGCCTATGGCATTCCTTGGTGTTCCGATTCCTCTTGCCCTCTGACTTCAAAAAAGCAGGGGGTATCTTGTTTCTAAAAAAGAGGTTTTGGGACAGGCTCTTAATTCAACTCGAAATCGGCATAATCCGGTTTCTGCAATTCTTTCGTCCATTGCTTCCAGGTATAGGGCCACATGGCGGGATCACCATCCGCATCCATATACCAACTTTGGCAACCTCCCACCCAAACTGTTTTGGTCATCCCTTTCTTGAGATAGGCATTGAAGTTTTGCAATGCTTCGTTAGTTGCCGATATTTCGGTGAATTTTCCTGCCTGCCAGTCCTTTATGATTTCCAGGATATAATTGGTCTGAACTTCGGACATGGCAATCACGGAGAAATTTCCAATGGGTGTGTTGGGGCCTAGCATCAAGAAGAAATTGGGAAAACTCGGTATGAACATAGATCTATAGCATTGCACCTTTTTCTTCCATGCATCTTCAATTGAGATTCCATTCTTGCCTCGTAGATTCATGGGTCGCATAAAGTTGAATGGGTGAAAGCCGGTTGCCAAGACAATCACATCGAGTTCGATTAATTTTTCTTTACTTTCCGAAGAATTGTCAGCTGAGGAATTTTCTTTAACTACGATTCCTTTCGATGTGATTTCTTGGATTCCTTCGGTAATGAGATGGGCATTGGGTTTTTGGATGGCGGGATAAAAAGTTCCATTTACTATGACACGTTTGCAACCAACGCGGTAATCGGGCGTTAGTTTCTTACGTAGGTTTTTGTCTTTTACCGAGAATCTGAGATTCCATTTGCACATAAAACTCATGAGTGCATGAGGAATTTTCTTGCCAATCACTGCTTTGGAGAAGGTTTCCTCTACGGCTTTGGTATACCATTTGTGGAAACGCTTTGCAATATTTAGATTTTTTCGCAATTTCTCTCTGTCTTTTTCGGAATACAATTTGTCCGGCACTTTTACAATCCATTGAGGAGTTCGTTGAAAAACATAGACTTGGGTGCCTTCGGTATTTATGAGTTCCGGGATTACTTGTGCCGCCGTGGAGCCTGTTCCTATGACACCGATTCTTTTGCCCTTTAGATCAACAGAATGATCCCACTCTGCTGTATGAAAAATGGGTCCCTTGAATGAATCCAGTCCTTTGATATCGGGTTTTGCGGGGTGATGCAGGATTCCTGTGGCACTGAAGAGGAAGTCGGCAAAGTAGGTTTTATTTTGGGAAGTTTTGACCGTCCATTTGCCATTATGAAAAGAACTTTCTGTAACAGCTTCGTTGAAATGTATCTTGGGAGTAACCTTGTATTTATTGCTGACTCGTTTGAAGTATTCTTGTATTTCATTGCCTCTGGCAAATCGGTGCTTCCATTCGGGATTTGGTTCAAATGAATATGTGTACATATGTGCAGGGATATCACATGCCACCCCGGGATAGGTATTTTCTCTCCAAGTTCCACCCAAGTCTTCTTTTTTTTCAATGATGGTAATATCATCAATGCCATTCTGTTCCAATCGGATTGCGAGGAGGATGCCGGTCATTCCGGCTCCGATGATTACTATGGATGGTTTTCTTTGAACAGTGTTCATTTTTGGTTCTCCCAAAGACTGATTTTCTTCGGGAAAGGATTATTTGCAATAAAAAACACAAAAATGACTGATTTTCCGAGAACAATTGGGGGAAATTTGCTTTGCAGAAAACTCCAATATTCGGTTAAGGTAGGTGAATATGGAAATTTTAGTTACGGCACTCACTATTTTTGTTCTCGCTATTTTCATTGGATTTGAGGTGATCACAAAAATTCCTCCCATCCTTCATACTCCACTCATGTCAGGATCGAATGCTATTTCAGGCATTACCGTCATTGGAGCAATACTTTCATCCGGATCGCAGGACACACTTCTGACCTCCATATTAGGCGGGTCGGCTCTTGTGTTTGCCACCATCAATGTGGTGGGTGGTTTTTTGGTTACCCAGAGAATGCTGGGAATGTTTAAAAAGAAGGACTAAATGGAACATATTGTAAAACTCGCTTATCTTCTAGCCTCTGTTCTATTTATTGTAGGCTTAAAAAATCTATCTCACCCCAAAACAGCCGTTCGTGGAAATATGTTCGGTGCCCTGGGTATGTTCATCGCCATTGTGGTCACTCTCTTCGACAAGAATATAGTTAGTTACGAGATTATCATCGGTGGAATCATCCTTGGTTCCATCATCGGTATGATCTTGGCAGCAAAAATTCAAATGACCGGCATGCCTCAGTTAGTTGCGATTTTGAATGGTTTTGGTGGTATTGCTTCGGTATTGGTCGCGGGGGCGGCACTTCTGGAAGTCATGGCAAAACCACCCGGTGAATCATCGGCTCTATTGATTCCGCAATTCACGATTTCTACCAATCTTTCTGCTATTATCGGTGCGGTTACATTCTCCGGTTCACTAATCGCCTTCGGCAAATTACAAGGGCTTGTAACCGAAAAAGCTGTTCGCTATCCATTGGATCAGGTTGTGAAAGCAATCGTGTTCTTGGGAGCATTTGCTGTAGCCGGATACTTTGTTTATGATCCGACCGATGCGAATCTATATTGGATTCTCTGTGGAGTCGGTCTACTGTTGGGAATTCTGTTGGTTGTGCCCATTGGTGGTGCCGATATGCCTGTTGTAATTTCTCTTTTGAATTCCTATTCGGGAATTGCGGCATCTATGAACGGATTCGTTTTGGATAATAATGTTCTTATCATAGCAGGTTCGTTGGTAGGTGCATCCGGAATCATTCTGACTCAGATCATGTGTAAGGCAATGAATCGCTCGCTCACTAATGTATTGTTTGGTGGTTTTGGTGCTGTAGCTGAATCTGCTTCCGACGATGGAGATTTCTATACCGGTAAGGTGAAGTCTACTTCTCCGGAAGAGGTTGCAATGGTTTTGGATATTGCCAGAAAGGTTGTGATCGTTCCCGGATATGGTATGGCTGTTTCTCAGGCGCAGCACACGGTTCGGGATCTTTATAATATCTTGACCGCACGTGGAATTGATGTGGAATTCGCAATCCATCCTGTTGCCGGTCGTATGCCCGGTCATATGAATGTTCTTCTCGCCGAAGCGGATATTCCCTATGATAAAATGAAGGAAATGGATGAGATCAATCCAACCTTCGGGGACGTGGATGTTGTGATTGTGAATGGTGCCAACGATGTTGTCAACCCTTCGTCAAAAACTGATCCTAAAAGCCCCATAGCCGGTATGCCCATCTTGGATGTGGACAAGGCAAAAACTGTAATTGTTATGAAGCGTTCGCTTTCACCGGGGTTTGCGGGAATTCCTAACCCACTCTTTATTCTTGAGAATTCTTTGATGCTCTTTGGAGATGGGAAGAAGATGACTCAAGAGATTGTGAATGCTCTGAAAGAGTAGAAAAGTCGAATCATCATTTCAGCCACACACTTAAGTATGTGGCTGAAAAAAATTTAATGATATTTTGATTTCAAAAATCAAATGGTCAATCTCTATTTTAAAAAATGTAAAAAGTTATGTATTTTTATCCTATTTCAGACTACGCAACTGATTGAGGAATTTCTCTTTTTCCTCGTCGGTTGCTATACTGATATACAATCTCACTAGCTCCGATAGTTTATCCGGATCTTTTGTATTTTGAAGTTTACTGAGAACAGCCTTTCTACAGTCGAGTAGGTTGCATCTTTGTATGAAACGGGTGTGTCTGTAGATGTCATCGGTTCGTTCATAATCCTTCAATATATAATTTCGAGCTGTCTCATTTTCTATAGGGTAAATTAAAATTGCATCCAATATTTCATGAGCAATATCTTGGGAAGAAAATGTTTCTCTTGCTTGGATGAGAAGATGAATAGTTTCATTGCTTGTTTCGTGATTGTAGAATTGAGGAAAAAGTTTACGAAATTCTTTTTTATTTTTTTCATCTATAGACTTTTGAATCTCTAATTTCCATACAGAATAACTCAGCTTCATTTCTGGTTCTTGGCTTCTACTTCTATCCTCAAATAACCAATGATAGCTCCAGGCCAGGGCAAAAAAGGGCGGGGTTGCCAATAACGAAAATGGGATTGCGCCCATTTGCGTGTAGTATCCCAATCCTTTGGGTGTCCAGAGAACATCAATTGTGTCGGTTGCAGCATCTGGAACAACAGCGATCGGATGCACAACAAACACATCCAACAATCCTGCAACGATTCCAACCGGAATATAGAGCGGTGCGGCGATGAGTTTCCAGGGAGATTCTTCAGGGACTAGATTTTCTTCTACTGCAGTTGTGAGTCTGAGATTCTTTTTTTGGAAGAGAGCACAGGAGGATGTTGTTGTGAAAATTGAGATTATCAGAATGGGAATGGATAGGGAGATGAATTTTCTTGGTTTGTATGGTGATAAGGGTATTTTTGATTTCATGGTTACTCACTTAAACAACGCATGGCGAATCCATAATACACCCAAGGTGATAGGAGTAAATACAACTTTGGGTATGAAAAGAAAACTCTGCAGAACCACTCCGCCTTCCGGATTCAACCAAATGTATTCAACTGTATCACCTAAAGCTTTGGGAATGGCAACCAAAGGTTGTAGGACAAATGTATCTGAGAGTAGGGAAATGGTACCGGTTGGTATGGCGACCGGGGCTAGTAGAAGCCTTCCCTTATCTGTTTGCGGTGTGAGGTTTTCATCCAGATAATTGGTAATTCTTCGGTTCTTTTTGTCCATGAAGGCACATTGGGTGACAGATGCAAAAATTGTCAGTAATAGAAAAAACAATAGAATCTTTCTCATATAAAATCTCCCTAACTATTCCTATCCACAATGATCTTGCCCACGATTTGATAAAATAAACCTCTAGTGGAATATAAAAACTAAAACTTAAGAATAATTTTTTAAACTTATAATTCTAATATTACTTTAGACTGACTGAGAGTGCTTTTTTTCGTAAAATACAAGAATCGCATTTTCCACATGCCTTTCCTGTCTTGGGATCAGGATCATAGCAAGAAAAGGTATGTTCGTAAGGAACTCCGAGACTATTGCCGAGTTGAACAATTTCTGTTTTTCCTAATTTCATGAGAGGGGCAAGAAGGCGAACAGGTTGTCCCTCAACTCCTGCTTTGGTTCCCTTTCCAATCATGGATTGGTAGGCTCGAATGAAATCGGGACGGCAATCCGGATAGCCGGAATAGTCGAGAGCATTCACTCCAATATAGATGGATTCACAATTTCTGCTTTCTGCAAAACTCAAAGCATACGAAAGGAAGAGTATATTTCGTCCGGGCACATAGGTATTGGGGATTTCTTTTTTGTCGAGGTGTTTCTTTAGAGCATTCTTGGGAACTTTGATTTTGGGATCGGTGAGAGAAGAGCCTTGGAAGAGTCCTGTTTGGATTTTTGCAATGTAGTGTTCTGCACCTACGAGTTTTGCGAGCTTTTTAGCCGAGCGTAGTTCCACTTTATGTCTCTGTCCATAATTGAAGGAGAGAGCGTATACTTTCTCATAATCATTCATGGCAAGGTAGAGACAAGTTGCCGAGTCCAGACCACCTGACAGCAATACTACTGTCGAGGATGGACTTTTGGAAATTTTTTTAGCATTGGGCATCTTTATAATTTAAACCAAGCTTCCAAGAAATCAAGTAATTATTCTTCTATCTGGTATTCGTTGAATAAGGATTTTTGATTGCCCAGTTTATCATCATGAAATTCCACCGGATAATTAGCTGTGAAGCATGCATCGCAGAAACCACCACCTTTATGATCTTTTACTGCATGGTGCATGGATTTTACTGTAAGGTAGGCAATGCTTTCCACTCGCAGATACTTTCTGATCTCTTCAAGACTATGAGTTGCGGCGATCAATTCCTTATGAGTGGGAATATCGATTCCATAGTAACAAGGAGAAACTGTGGGTGGTGCCGATATGCGAAGGTGAACTTCGGTGGCACCTGCTTGCCTTAGCATTTTAATGATTTTGCGACTGGTTGTTCCTCTCATGATGGAGTCATCTACAATTACAACCCTTTTACCTTTTACTATTTCTTTTACAACATTGTATTTTATCTTGGCGCCAAAATCTCGAATCTTTTGATCCGGTTCTATGAAAGTTCTCCCAATGTAATGAGATCGAATGAGTCCATTTTCGTAGGGAATTCCCGAAACTTCAGAGTATCCAATCGCTGCAATATTTGCCGAATCAGGAACAGGAATGACAACATCTGCTTCTACCGGAAGTTCTTTGGCAAGTTGCTTACCGAGTTCTTTTCGAACCTTGTAGACAGATTCACTGAAGATATAAGAATCCGGTCTGGCAAAATAGATATATTCGAATATACATAGACTTGGTTTTTGTTCCGGAAAGGGATAGTAGCTCTTCACTCCTGTGTGATCCACAACCACCATCTCACCCGGTTCTACATCACGGATGTATTTTGTATCCGATATATCGAAGGCACAAGTCTCACTGGCAAATACTATAGAGCCGTCTTCTCTCTCTCCCATAACCAAAGGCCGAAATCCATTGGGATCACGTATTGCGATTAAGTAGCGTGGAGTGAGGAGGAGTAAGGAATATGCTCCCTTGATTGTACGAAGTGCAATCCCCAGTGCATCCAGCAGATTGGTTTCTCCACTATTTGCCATTAGGTGGACTATCACTTCTGAGTCTATTGTTGTCTGAAAGATGGATCCTTGTTTTTCTAATTTCCCGCGAATCTCCCAGGAGTTGACCAAGTTTCCATTGTGGGCAAGAGAAATTGGTCCCAGATGGGATTCCACTCTCATGGGTTGTGCATTCCGAAGAAAGCTTGCTCCCGTGGTGGAATAGCGATTGTGTCCAATTGCCATATTCCCTTGTAGCTCATTCATCTTGGATTCGGTAAAAATATTGGAAACCAATCCCATACCGGCAAATCGATAGAGGTGCTCGCCGTCCGTGGAAACGATTCCACTGGACTCCTGTCCTCTGTGTTGCATCGAATACAGCCCTAGGTAGGTGAAATTTGCGGCATCGGGACAATTATAGATCCCAAAAATCGCGCATTCTTCTTTTGGTTTGTCAGAATCGAGGGTTTTTTTCGTAATGGAAATAGAGTTCATCTAATGGTGGCCTTCAATAGCTAATTTTCCAGGGTCAGATATACATGCAAATAAATTCCAACTATATTATGGTAGATAGCCCCAAGAACCTGGAGCTTGCCCTATTTAATTTAAAAAATTCTCCAATTCTATCTATTGACACGGAATCATCCGGATATTTCACGTACTTTGCCAGAGTATGTCTGATCCAGATCACTGCAAAAGGTAAAAATTATATCATCGATCCTCTCAAGATTGAAAAATTAGATCCATTGGCTGAAATATTTGCAGATCCTAAGGTTTTGAAAATATTTCATTCTGCATATGATGACATTAGAGCAATTAAAATCGATTATGGCTTTCCTTTTGTCAATGTTGCGGACACAATGCTCAGTTCTCGTTACTTAGGCATGGAGCATAATTCCTTGCTCGCTTTAGTGGAGCACTATCATAATAAGAAGTTAGAGAAGGAATACCAAAAATCCAATTGGGAAATGCGACCTCTCAAGGTCAAACAATTGGAGTATGCTGCACTGGATACTGCTTATCTGGAATCTATTTGGGAAAAAATGGAAAAAGAACTGAAAGATCGGAAGCTCTATGAAGAAGCTAAATCCGAGTTTGAGTTTGTTGCTAACGAAGATATGACGCCAAAAAGTGGAGAAAGCTTCAATCTTGCAAAATTTCCTGATATAGCAAATTTCACTCCCTTAGACAGAGGTAAGATTCAAGTTATACTTCAGTTTAGAGAAGAAAAGGCTAAGCGCTTGAATAAGGCACCATTTCGAGTTTTGAATAACGAAGCTATCACTCGTTTAATAGGGACAGAAATGCTCGAAGATAATTTCGTTAAGACTTTAGGTAAAAAAGATGGAGCTGAACTCTACCTAATCATGAAGGAATCCAAGATAGAACCTATTGAAACCTCCGAATTGAACAAGCGTGTAGGGGAAGATTTGGAAGGCTCGGAAAGAGAAGTCTTTCGAAGACTGAAAAAATGGAAAGAACATATCCAAAAAATAAGAAAGATGGAGCATTCTTTGCTCCCATCAGGCAAGCATCTCATTGAAATTATAAATCGCTCCCCTCAGAACCTGCAAGAGTTAGGTGAAATGAAGATATTGTCAGATTGGAAGGTTCAGAATTATGGACCTTCAATCTTGGCGGCATTGAAAGGAGATTCTTTCGAAGATAAGGTTCCGAACAATCTGCCTTCAATCAATAGTAAGAGAGGGCTTGCACTAAAAAAGCCCAAAAGGAACAAGAAATCTGAAAATTGACCTGACCAATTGGAAAGAAAAGATGATTCTTTCTGATGGGGAAGTTTACTCGGATATATCATCCGGGGATCTGAGGGATTCTCCTTATGCACGGGGTAGAACTTCTCCCTTATCCAGTGCTGTAATCATGCCATTCTACTATGATGAGAATGGAGAACTAGGTATTCTTCTCACCAAACGTAGTAAACATTTGAAATCCCATCCCGGACAGATCAGTTTTCCGGGAGGAGTAAGAGAGGACGGCGAGACTTTGGAAGAGACCGCATTACGTGAGTGGGAAGAAGAGATGGGGGTTTCGGGAGATTCCATTCAGCTTTTGGACTGCTTTCACAGCTTGGTCACAATCACCGGCTACCATATCACGCCCTTTGTGGGAATTTATGACGGGGATTTTAATTTTAATTTAAGTGAAGAAGTTGAGTCGGCATTTGGAATACCTCTGAAAACATTTCAAGACTGTCCCTTTTATTGCATTGATTTCTTTCGATCCGGAAGGAACCGAGTTTACTATTTTGATCTTCCTGGGCAGGGTTTACTTTGGGGAGCCACTTGTGAAATACTGGTTCGCTTCTTTCAAATGACTGCCGGCTTCAATAGAGAGCCAATTCCTACGGAAGCAAATCTCTCTGAGCCACCTTTTTTACAGATACCTTCCTAAAACTTCAAGATTTATCATAAGAGTTCTCAATCATTTTTCAAATATACCGAAGTACAAAGGGTGGATTTGGATTTTAAAAAAAATCAAAGGGGAGAGCTATGTAATTCCCCATTTTTGTCATTCTTTACTTTTTTCTTGGCTATTTTTTTGTCTTTAAGTCTAACAGTTGCTTCCTACTTACAACCAATCCATAGCAATCCCAATCAAGCCCGCTCTATTATGGTAATTCTGGACGCAAGTGGTTCCATGAATGATCGTATGAATGGTTCCAATCGAATGAAAATAGCCATTTCTCAATTGGATAAATTTGTCAAATCTCTACCCTCTGATACCAAAATGGGATTGGTTGCCTACGGGAATCGAATCCCGGGTTGTGATTCCGCAAGACTTTATTCACCGTTAAAGAAAGGGGGCGGAAAAGACATACTCGCCAAACTCCCTCTTTTCTTCCCGGCAGGTTCCACTCCCATAGCTCGAACTTTAGAATTAGTGAATAAACATATACTAGCCGGTCATCCCAATACGGAGATCATTCTTGTATCAGATGGAATTGAAAGTTGTGATGGGGATCCGGTAGCAGTGGTTCGAAAGATCCAAGAGCAATCTCCCAATGTGAGAATTCATGTTCTAGGGCTAGATGTTCCCGGTCATGAAGAAAGAGAATTGCAATTTCTTGCAACAGCCGGATCAGGTAAATATTTTTCTGTTCGAAATGAAATGGCGATGAATGATGCTCTGACTTCTATATGGTCGGGAAGACCAATTCAAACTCCAACTACAAATGATCCAAGGATTCCCGACTTTCCGGATTTGGTTTCTAAACCAAATAACAAACTCAATGTTAGACCCTATATTCGAATTACCAATCTGGAAAAAACCAGAATCAACGAGGATGGCTGGGAATATAGAATATGGTATGAATATGAAGCCAATGTTGGTTCTCGGCAGATGGACTATACAGCAATGCTATTGTTTTTTCCGAGACTTGCCACTAAAACCCAAGCAATGCCTGTAGGTAGAGTGGATCGTGCTTCCAGCATCCAGCAAGCTCTTACTGTGGATCACTCCCTAGATAAAGGACAAGGCTTCGTGAGGGTCGCAATCGGGGAGGGTGCCGACCTGAGTGTAGGTGCTGAGCTCTGGGAGATGGATCAAATTCCCAAACCGGTGGCAGTATCGGACTTAAAATCACTCAATGATGCAAAAAACACTGAATCTTTTGACAAAATCTTTAGATAATCAAAGTATGAGATGGAAAAATTTAAGATCAGTGTTTGGATATGGCTCCCTCATACTCATCTCAATCGTTCTTCAGTCATCCTTGCTTGGCAACGAAGCAATGGAGCAGAAATATAGAGAAGCAAGTATAAAGCAAGGTGATATTAAATTGAACCGAGCTAAAGAATTTTACAATGATAGAATGTATGATCAATGCATACAGACTGTTAATACATTTGCCTTGGTCTATCCCTTTCATCCTCAAAAAAAAGAAGCATGGGCATTACTTAGCAGTGCTTACAAGAAATTGGGAAATTACAGAAAGTCAGCTGACACAGATCTCTCCATTTATATGGAATATCCTACGGATCAAGATGGTAATCTTGCCTATCTGCGAGCAGGAAGGTCTTATGTTAAGGTAGGAGAGATGGAAATGGCTAAGCGTATCTTTACTGAACTGCGAGAAAATAGTTATTTTCCTGAAATTGCTCAAGAAGCAGACTTGGAACTTAGACAGTGGTCTGTTCTGAGTGGGAATTTCAGGCAAATTGAATAAATTTCATAAAAATAGATTTTATTTTTACCCCGAGTAAGATTTCATGGAATGGAACCGATAATTTATAAGAGAATTGAGTAAACTATATGTCCTTTTTTAGCATGGCAAATTATACAGCGAACTCCTACATTATTGTAGAAGGTAAGAAAGAAGCATATAATTTCTATATAATTCGCGAAGGAAAAGTTAAGGTCAGTCGAGAAAATCCGGTTGTCGGGGAAGATCCTAATCAGGTTTTGGGACCCGGAGATTTTTTTGGTGTAGTTGCCGCCATGAGTCAACATGCCCAAATAGAGTCCGCAATAGCTCTAACAAATGTATCATTAATTTCTGTTAGTTTTGATCAATTTGGAACCCTGATCCAAAAAAGTACAGCTGTTGCAATGAACATTATTCGCTTCTTTTCAATGAAGTTGCGACAATTTGACTCAACTATAACCAGGCTTTCCTTTAAAAATGCTGTGGAAGAAGACCCCAATGAGCTCTTCCACATTGGTGAATACTACTTCAACCAAAAGAATACTCTTCATGCTACATTTGCCTACCAATCTTATCTAAAATATCTTCCCAATGGACAATACTCTGCACAGGTGAAACTGCGTTTGCAGACTATGAACAAGCCTGTTCAGATGGGAGAAATCGATTATACTAAATTCAATCGTTCCTATGGTGATAATGAAATGATCTTCTGTGAACATGAGCCCGGTAAGGAGCTGTTCATTATTCAACGTGGAAAAGTCAAAATTACCAAGATAGTCAATGAAAACGAAGTGATGCTGGCTGTTCTCCAGGCAGGTGACATTTTTGGTGAGATGGCAATCTTGGATAATAAACCTCGATCTGCTTCGGCGATAGCTTGGGGTGAGGTGGAATTGCTTGCCATCAACAAAGCGAACTTCGAAGGCATGGTAAAAGCTCAGCCTCAGCTTGCGACTAGGTTGATTACATTGCTTTCAGAAAGAATTTGGACGGCATACAAACAACTTGCGAACTTGATGATAAAAGATCCACAAGGAAGAATTGCGGATACGCTTCTAACTCTTGCTGAAAAAAATAGAATTAAAATTGCTCCTAAGCAAAACTATAATTTTGAGATTGGAACTAAGGACTTATTGAAAATGGTAGGCTTGACTGATCCAAAAGATGAATTGCTTGTTTTAGATTTAATTACTAAAAATAAATTCATTCGACTTGATCAGGGAAAACTAAGCTGCGTAGATCTCGCAGAGTTGGAAAAGCTGGTTCAATTCTATCGAAAGAAAGCTCAGATGGAAAATAAGATCAAAAAAAATAAGTAGGCAGATTCGCGAATTACCAAAAATTGGTAAGTAGAACCTGGATGGACGAGTATGGAAGATAAAATTATAATTGAAGAAACCAACGAACTAATAAAAGTTAAATTTATGGAACAGATTTTAGATGGTAATTCTCCTGAATTGAGGGATACATTGAATTCTATTCTAGAAAAAGATAAGAAAGAAATCCATCTAGATTTGGAAAAGGTTGTGATAGTAAGTTCTTTGGGTATTTCTAGGCTTTTATTTTTTAAAAATAAAGCCGATGAAAAGTCAATCAAAGTGAATATTATCAATATCCAGGAAAAATTAAAAGAAACTCTTAGAAAACTTATGCTTGATCAATTTTTCGGCATATAGATTTTTTTCTACTCATAAATCCTAAAGATATCTAATTCTTCATCCCATTCGTCTTTTTCCCAGTAAATATCACCTAACATAACTGTGTCAATACTTGCCAAGTTATCAGGTGTTTTTTCATTAAAATTTATGCCTACTTGAAAGATTCCAATTCCTAATCCAAATAAGACAAGAATTGCTGCCGCTGTTTTCATTAGACTAAATTTTTGAAATTGACTATGATTGGATGATTCTTCCTGATTGGCAATCTGTGATTTCAATACTCTATCAGTCATTTTTTGTGACCAGTTCGGATCTTCCAATCTACTCATTATTGCTTGGTTTCGTTTTAAATCTTTCATTTATATATCTCCTTGCTCTTGATATTCTCGACTTGACTGTTCCCGGCTGTATAGAAAGAATTTTACCAATGTCGGCATTAGTCTTTCCTTCTTCAAGAAGGGATAATACCTCCCGAAAATGCTGTGGGATATTCTGAATTACCTCTTCATATTCGATCTTATCCAAAAGAGATTCTTCGAAGCTAACCACTTCCTTTATATTTCCAAACTCTATGACTTTGTTTTCTTTATCGTATTCCCTCAAATGTTTTCCATTGAATCGAATAGTTTCGTTCTTGGCTATGGTATAAGACCAATTCCCAATTTTGGAATAATCCAAACTTTCCAAGCCATTTTTAAGTATATATCTATATATTTTTATATAGGTTTCTTGTGCAACATCGTCTATCGAGTCAAGAAAAGTATTGTGGATGTACTTTTGAATAGCCGCAAGCACCGCAGGTTTTGTGATGCTTACGATATTTTCAAATTCTTGGTTAGTCACGATTTTTCTTTTTATCCCAATTTTTATTCTTGTCTTTCATCTTTGCATGGGCTTTTTTCATCAATTCTTTTTGTTTCTTGCGTTGTTCCGGTGTTAGCACTTTTCTAATTTTAGCTCGATCTTCTATCCAAATCATTTTTTTGTCAACTTTCAGTTTGGACATTTCTTCCATTTTGGATCGAATTTTCTTTACATCCATTTCCTCTGCTTCCATCAAAGCTCTCATGTCTTGACGAACTTTTTGAATTTGATCAGATTTGGATTTCTTTTCCGGCTCGGATGCTTTGTGGATCTCTTCAATTTTACTAACTTGATCCTTGCTTAGATCAAGACTCTTCGCCATGCGTTTAAGATGCTGTTCACTATTATGACCCCATTTTCCACCATCGGCAGTTAATCCAAACGTTGTAGCTGCAACTAAAGCTGTGATTAGAGTTCTTTTTAAAATGTTGTTCATAGATATTCTCCTTATCTATTGGTATATACCTAGAATCTATGAATCTGGTTCCCCGGTTTTTACAATTTTTTTGAAAATTGAACTAAAACTATTTTAGAGGAACTGATAATATGGCAAAATTCAAAGAATTTAAATGAAAAAAACGAACTCTAGCGTTCATTTTTTTGCATCGGATGGAGATACTGTCCAGTCCAAATGATCCGGCAGTCTTATCTGAAGGTTTCCATCTAAATGGAATCCCATCATTGATGATAGATAGTCGAACAGTTTGTTTATTATTTGTTAAATGAATTCGAATATGATGTGCTTTGGAATGACGTAGTATATTAGTCATGAGTTCGAGAAAAATTCTCTGCGTATTTAGACTTTTTTCTATGCCCAATACCTCTGAAACCGGGTTAATCTTAAAGTCTAATTTAAATTTATTGCTTGCTTCCAAACGCTGAATGTATTTGAGCATTTCTCCTTCTAAGATATCAAAACCTTTTTTGTCTTCTGCCAAAAGATAAACGATATCCCGAATATTGATAAGAATTCCCGACAGTTGGTCTTTCATTTTGGAAATTGCGGATTCAGGGCTGTCCTTCTTGTTAGCTACATAAGTCATAAGTGCTGTAACTTCGGAACCTATACTGTCGTGGATGTCTCGAGCGATACGACTTCGCTCTTCGGCTTGCGTTTTAGATTGTTGGTTGTATTTTTTTTGAAGATCGACCAAGTCCTCTGCATGCTTGTAGGCTTCAGCTTGTCGAACTGAAATCATATGAGAATGTAAAGCAATAAAGAATAGAAGTCCCAAGGGAAAGCTATATGGAAATAAAAATACAACATTTATCAATCCATGTAAAACATCATTGAGCATGAAAATAAATATTATTGTAACAGAAATCATAATGATTCCTGAAAATTTCCTTTTTAAAAAGAAAGCTCGAATAACCACAAATAATATATAACTACCAAAAACCAATGGAATATACAAGGAATATCCGTAAAAATGAGATACATCTTCCATGGGGAGAGATATGATCAATATAAATAAGATACTTACAATTCCGAAGAGGAACACTAGCAGGCTTTTAGAAAAATCTTTAGGAAATAAATATTTCAAAAACAAATAACATGCAGGAGTTAGTAGCATTTCGAAAATGAATTCTAATCGAAATAAAATATTTGGTCCCATTTTAGGAAATAAAATTGTCCAAGCCGATGAAGTCAGTAAAGAATAAATGGAAACTGTTATACAGAAAAAAGCAAAATAAATCGGTAGCTTATCTTTTCTATAATTCCAGAAAAAAGACAAGTGGTAAAAACCAATAACCAGAATGCCTGTAAAGATAAAGAATGATAGAAAATGATTCAGGATTGTATCTGTTTTTATTGTAGATACATTTCCAATATAAAATGGTGAACGAATTCCACCCCATCTAGTATTTCCTCTATAATTCGCTATTTCGACAACCAGATCAATCGACCGAGAATCGATGATTATATGATCTATTAAATCGTGTTCAGAAAAGTTAGTTGTTTCAGGTGATGTGCCGGGTATACCATTCCACTCTCTCTTAATTCCATTGATCCATATAGCATGAACAGAATAAAAATTTCGTGGAAATACGATTGCTAAGTCCTTTTCGGTAGGAGGAAGAAGAACTTGTAGTCTAAGTGTTGCATAACCCGACCCATCGAGTTTTTCTCCATCAACGACTTTATTATTCCAAACTCCGGGTAGCTTTAAATAATGATCCGGATTATTTTGATCTCTTGGAGTCAATCCTGACTCAATCAAAGGTTCATAGAGCTCTTTCCAGAAAAACTCCCATTCTCCGTGCAAGACAATCTTGCCTTTATTATTAAATTTATAAGTTGATAAATCCAGTATTCCTTTCTCTGCACTTGGGGATGTATAGGATGTTTGGCGAAAGCAGTTTCCGATTGATAAAAATACCAAAGAAATAAAAAAGAATTTTCTGAATAAATTATATGTTGTAATTGCTATCATGGATGATCCCCAGTCTTCTTCCTCTGATGATTGCTTCAGACTTGGTATGAACATTGAGTTTCTTATATATATTTTCCACATGTCTTGAGACAGTGTGAGGACTTATATCCAATTCATCTGCAATGTCGGAATAAACTAGTCCGAGAGAGACTAGATTCAATACTTCTTTTTCTCTTTTACTCAATAGGTTAATTTCTTCTTGGTTATTACCTATTTTTAACTTTGTTTCGAATTCATCAATGATTCTTGAAGCAATTCTAGGTGTTAGGGGAGAGCCACCTAGATATATAACTTTTAATTCTGCAAGGAAAAGCTCCATTGGAGTATCCTTTAAAAGGTAACCGTTGGCACCATTTTTGATTGCTCGGATGATATTTTCCTCATCTTCGAAGACGGTGTACATAACAAATTTCGATTCAGGAAGTAAATTTTTTAAATCATCGAGAGCGTCTATTCCGCTCAGGTCAGGTAGACCAATGTCGAGGATAACCACATCCGGAGGAGTCTTGAAGATAGATTGGATAGCTAAAACTGCTGATGGATAGATTTCAATAACTTCAAATTCTTCAGAGTTAGAAAAAAGATTTTGTAGGTTTTCAACTACTTTTTTATTGTCTTCGATTACCGACACCCTGATCTTGCGGGCAGACTCTTCCATAGTAGATTTATACCACGCAGATCAGAAACAGTAAATAGGGTATTTCACCCTATATTACACCGTGAGATTTTAAATCTGCCTCAGTCATAATTTTAACCAATTCTTTAAACTTGACCTTTGGCTCCCAACCTAATTTTTCTTTTGCTTTAAGAGGGTTTCCAATCAAGAGTTCCACTTCAGTTGGTCTGAAATATTTTGGATTAATTTCGACTATGACTTTCCCATTTGATGTGTCGTAGCCTTTTTCATCCACTCCTTCTCCTTTCCACTCCACTGTCTTTCCCGCAATCTTAAAGGATTCTTCAATAAATTCCTTTACAGTATGAGTTTCATTGGTAGCAACTACGTAATCATCCGGCTCGTCTTGTTGGAGCATCATCCACATCATTTCGACGTAATCAGGAGCATATCCCCAATCCCGTTTTGCGTCGATATTTCCCATAACAAGTTTTTCTAGCTTTCCGGAAAGAATGCCTGCAACACCTAAAGTAATCTTTCTTGTAACAAATGTTTCCCCTCTTCTTGGAGATTCATGATTGAATAGGATTCCATTGGAAGCATGCAGCCCAAAACCTTCACGATAATTCACAACCGCCCAATAAGCGTAGAGCTTGGCAACCGCATAGGGTGACCGTGGGTAAAAGGGTGTTTTCTCTGTCTGGGGAACTTCCTGAACCAGACCATATAGTTCTGATGTAGATGCCTGATAGAATCTGGAATTAACACCTGTTTGCTTGATTGCGTCAAGAATTCTTAATGTTCCTACTGCATCGACTTCTGCAGTGTATTCAGGTACTTCGAAAGAAACCTGTACATGAGACTGTGCGGCTAAATTATAAATTTCTGTAGGATTTACCTTTTCCAAAATTCGATTCAAGTTGCTTGAATCGGTCATGTCCCCATAGTGGAGAATAAGGTTCTCATTGGAATGAAGATGTTCTATTCTATCTCTGTTGAATAAACTGGTTCTTCTGACGATACCATGTACTTGGTATCCTTTTTTAAGTAAAAGTTCGGTGAGATAGGATCCATCTTGTCCCGTGATTCCGGTTATTAATGCTTTTTTCATAGATATTCTCGATTTATGGATAATATAAATAATGATGGATATTTTGAAAGAAGTTTTTCTGTGAGATTTGTAAATGAATAAGAGTAAGAATTAATGAGGATGAAATATGCTAAAATTTTTTAAACGGAAAAAGAAGGAAAATGGAAACTTTCAAGAACAAGATTATCTCCTTAAGCTAAAAGCATTTTTAAGATATAAAAGCCAGGTTTCCAATCTTTCTTCATCTTTGGAATCATTCCCGGAATCTGCCCAGAAGATTAAGGATGCGCTGTTTCAATCCGGAGATCAGATATCCCTTTCCTTGTTAAAATTTCCCGAGAAACTGAAAGAAGTAAATGAATTCCGTGAAGATTTTTCCAGGTCAATGGCAGAAATAGCGATGGAGTCCAAAAATTTAGCTGCCAATGCCGAAGAACTCGATGCGGTTATGCATAATTTGAAAGATAATATATCATCGGCTAAAGAGATTGCTGTAAATACAAGCAAGTCTTCTCAGAAAGTTGTAAATACAGCATCAGAATCGAATTTATCTATTCAAAAAACCGCTGAGATGTCAGAATCCATTGTGAAAGATAACGAGAGTCAGCTTGTTGAATTGAAAGAGATGGTGCATCTGGTAAAAAATATAAACGATCAGATTCAATTGGTTAGGGAAATATCCGATCAGACCAATCTCCTTTCACTCAACGCTTCTATAGAAGCAGCTCGTGCAGGAGCTCAAGGGGCTGGATTCGCAGTAGTTGCGGAGGGAGTTTCCAAATTGGCAGATAAAAGTAAAATGGCTGTTCAGACAATTGAAAAGTCAGTCAATGCTATACAAAAAGAATTCCAAAAATGGATGAACAATTCCAAACTTAGAATCGAATTGATTTTGTCGGCAGGAGAAGCAATACAAAAAACTAAATCCAATGTAAATTCTAATAAATTATTGGCAGAAGAATCCTTGGACATGATGGGTCGTATGGAAAATATTTTTGATGAAATCTCCATGATGATAGAAGAAATTAAATCAACTTCTGAGAGAGTTGCTTCATCGAGTATAGAGATGTCGCAAACAATAGAAACTCTAGATCAAAAAGATCAGATTGTTAAAGAAAATATCGAATCAATACATTATCAAATTGAAGAATCCACAAAAGATATAACCAACCAAAATGCTGTTTGGTTATTGCAGTTTATCCAAGCAAGAAGATCAGATCATATTATATGGGTAGAAAAAGTAAGAGAGTGTATCGATAATAAAACCGTCACAGGATTTCCGGAAATTAGACATACTCATTGTAAGATGGGAACATGGTTTTATCAATCTGTTGTGATTGACTCGAATCAAAAACTAATTCATGAAAAGTTGGAGATTCCTCATTTGAATTTACATAAAGCGGGTGCCAATATCCTGGAGCTAATTCAAAATGGTGACTTTTTGAGAATAGAGTCAGAATGGAAAGAGTTGGATAAATACTATCGAGAAATTGCAGTGATCTTTGATGAATACCAAAGCTTCTTGGAAGCAAAGGCATTAAAATCTTTTATTAGGCAGGAATAGGTTTCGAATTTCACCAATTTGATGCAGTGATTCGGATTCTCCTTTTTGGATTATTTCTTTGAAGCGAACAAAATCAAATAGTTGAAATTCTTCCAAATGAAAATTGATAAAAAGATCCATACGAAGTTTTTTCAGTCGAGTAATTTCTCTGCCTTCAAGCGTGATTGTTCTACCCATAATTTTTAGTATCGGTGGATATTTCAAGTTATCCCAAAAATATCTAAACAATGACTTTCCGGAAGATTTTCTGTCTTCAAATAGCTTTAAAGAAACGGCTTCATGAAGCGGAGAAACATTTACACCCAGAACAAGATCCGCACCTCTTTCTCGTATGAGATCTTCCGGAACGTTATTCACCATTCCTCCATCAACCAATACTTTTTCACCGAGAAAGTAAGGAGGGAAGGCACCGGGAAGGCTCATGGTCGCAATTAAAGCTTCCACGATGGGTCCGCTATCAAAAACATGCTCCTTTCCCGACTGTAAATCAACGGCAGAAGTTACAAATCGCAACGGTAATTCTTCAATTCTCAGATCCTTGAATGTTTCCTTAAGCATTTTTCGCATTTTCTTTCCTTTAAAAAAGGAAACTACAGGAAGTGTCGGATCAAAAGCACTTTCCAATCCACCAAAGAATTTCTTGATCAGACTTTCAATCTGATCGATACTGTCCCCTCTGGCATACAATGCTCCAATAACAGCACCAAAAGAGGCTCCGGACACATAATCAAATCGTATACCTTCCGATTCGAACAACTTTAGTATTCCAATATGTGCTAAAGCTCTAGCTCCTCCACCGCCCAAAGCAATTCCCCTCGTCTTGGCAACCAGAAATCTTGCTAGGGCATCCATGTGAATGAAGATCTTGTGAAAAGTATCGGAACCTATATGTATTCTAGTTAAATCCGATTCTATATTAGGTGAATCAGCTCGAAATAGGACAGTTCGTCCGTTAAAATTTCGAATTCTACTTCTCCAAAAAGTAAGAATTTCCTCTTTGATTTTCATATTCTTATCGGTTTCTCGTTCCCAAAAAATAATCAGGTCGGATTGAAGAACAATAGCAGGAAGATCCATACAAGATTCCGGCTCATCAAAAAATAAATGAATCAATGGTGTTTTCTTTCTTAGGCCACTTAGAGTTTCTGCAAATTTCTCGGGACTCAATCCCTTGAATTGAGATATTTTCAAGATAGTAGAGCCAGAAGTTTCGATTATGTTGGTTTCTTCAACCAAGCTTTCAATACGTTCCCGAAAATCCTCCATGGGATCAAGTGGTAGATGGCAATACAAACGTCGGGGTTGAGTCCTTTTGAGGGGTTTGCCTTCCAAATGTTCCCTCATTCGGGAAGACAGAAGTCGCATAGTACTCTTGGACAAAATGGAGTCTTTAGCAGCTAACTGCATGAAAACTTTTCCCGGTATGGAGTAAACCAAGGTATCAATAACTGCATATGCCGAAGTTGAGTGAGGAGTTCCCGATAGCAGGGAATTTTCAGAAATTACATCTCCCGGTCCGATATAGATATTCCCCGAGTTAGGGAAGTTTTCCAATAGAATTTCTCCATATCTGATTATATAGATATGCTCTGAGTCCTCACCCTTATAATACAAAAATTCATGATTTCTTACAGGTCTTTCTTCTATACTTTTCACCAAAGACTTGAGAGTCTGGGGAGAAAGTCCTCTGAATAGCTCGATTTTTTTTAAAAATTGTATTACGATCTTTTCTTTTTCAATCTTGTTCAACTGAATTTACTTCCAAGTCAGAGATTGCGGTAGGATCATCTTCGCCAATAAAATAAAGTAGGAAACGATCTGCTTCTTCCTGTGTTTTGATTGAATACCATTTTTCTTCAGGATAGCATACCAATATCGGACCCTCTTCGCATCTGTCCAAACAACCTGCTCTTTGTATGCGAATCTTACCATCGCCTTTATAATGGGATTTGCATTTTGATTTCATATATTTTAAAATAGATGAATTGGATGCACCACAGGACTGACGTTCTCCCTCAGCCCTCTGGTTCTCACAGACGAAGATATGTTTTTCGTAGTAACTCATTTCAGTGGATAGATGTTAGTTGTAGGCTGCTATAGGAATACAACTGCACATAAGATTTCTATCTCCATAGACATTGTCTATTCTTCCTACGGCAGGCCAGAATTTATTGGACTTGAGCCAAGGAAGAGGATAGGCTGCCTTTTCTCTCGAGTAGACATGCTTCCATTCATCATTCATAACCATACCTGTAGTATGTGGAGCATTCTTCAAAGGGTTATCCATTTTATCGATCTTCCCTTCTTCCACTTGTTTAATTTCTTCTCGTATGGAAATCATCGCATCACAGAAGCGATCTAACTCTTCTTTGGATTCACTCTCTGTTGGTTCAATCATCAATGTTCCTGGAACAGGAAAGGACATTGTGGGGGCATGAAAACCATAATCCATCAGTCTTTTGGCTATATCTTCTGCTTCAATACCGGAGGTTTTCTTAAGTCCTCTAGTGTCCAAGATGCATTCATGGGCAACGAGTCCCCTGCTTCCCTTATACAAGACGCCATAGTGAG
>JAFIGA010000192.1 GCA_020831715.1 Leptospira sp.
AACATAGAAAAAATGGGAATAAACTCTATATGAAAGTATATGGTGACATACAATCGGAGAACTGCTATAAAAAAATTCTGACATCATCCATTTTAGGTTTGGACATTGAATGGGTGGATATCGATATTATAAAAAAACGAATTCAGGAAATACTGCTAATCATATGAAACTTGTAAATTCAATTATACCTTTGGTAATTCTTTTATTTTTTTTCCTTCCGGCACTATATGCACAGCATACTATTCTATTAAAAGATGGAAGAACCCTGAAAGGTAATATCACCTCTCAAGATGCTGATAGCTTATCTCTGGAATCCAAAGATGGTAAGAAAATGTCGGTACCCAAAGCCAATCTACTTAAAGTCATTTACAAGAAAGTTGATGAAGCTGAAGAAGAAAAAATTCGCAAGGAAGAAGAAGAGAAATTATCTCTCAAACAAAAGCAGGAAGAGGAACACATCCGTTTAAAAAATGAATTGCGTAAAAAGGAACTGGAAGAAAAACGCAAGGAATTTGACGAAAAGCGCTTAGCCGTTTTAGATGAGAGAGAAAAAAGTCTTGAAGAGAAAAAAAGAAAGGCAGAGTCCTCACGGAAGTTGGGCTCACCGGAACAAAATTTTAAAACTCAATATGAATTCTATCAATTGTTTTCCGGGGCAAAAATACAACTGGCTCCCGTCAATGCTAAATGTTCCGACTATGGAAAGTCATCTGATTGGTATGTACTTTTTGGTTCAATTCCCATCACGCGTCCTGATATGGAATCTTTACTTCCCAAGGATAATCGTAAGGTTCGTGTTCGAGCGGAAAACTCTTGGTTGGATATAGGGGTGAGTGTAGTCTTGGGAATAGCAGGTTCTGTTACAAGAAGAACGATTGTTGTGGAAGCCTGTGATAGCGGAAAAGTAGAGAAAACATTCACTCAAGAAGAATTGGATTTGGAATTGGAAAAACAAAAATATCAATTGGAATCGGAGTTCATGAGGGAGAAGGAAGAATTGCTCTATTAACCCTTCAACAACTTTTTCAATATTTCCTTACTCCCCGAAACTTTGAGAGTGCAAGCAAGTCCTCCCATCATGGCACCGGCTATACCGGGAGAACCTCCGGCATCTGCTCCTGTTAAATAGAGCCCATCTATCGGAGTCATGACATCAAACCAAGGTGATTTTTCTTTGTCGTATCGTTCCGGAACACAGGCGAGTCCGTAGATGGCTCCATCCGGATGAGAAGTAAAATGTTCATTGGTGAGCGGAGTGGAAACCTCGATGTAGTCGATGATGTTCTTGAAGCCCGGGTATCTTTTGTCCATGGATTCAATAACTGTGTCTGCAATTTTTTTCTTTAGATTTTCGTATTCCTCGCCTCGTTTTTTCCAAGGAAGGTCTTTCCATTTTTCAAACAGGGAATAATCAGTGAAGGTAATTATATCCGCAGTATGACTCTTCGCCTCGGAATCTTTTAAGCTAGGGAAGGATACATACATATTCTTGATGTCTCCGGATTTTTCCAACCAGTCATTGCGTCTTGAGAAATTCTCTTCATGATTGATGGATGAGAATATCCAGTGGTTTTCTCCTTTGAATCCGAACTTCCCGGGGCTTTCTTTGAGTCCCAAATACACACAGATGCTAGTAGCCATTTTTTCTCGTTTGTAAAAATCTTTCAATTGGTTTCGAAATGGAATTTGGATCGATTCAGGGATTAACTTTGTATAGGTGGGATAGGCTCCCGCACAAGAAATTATGATTGGTGCATAGAAATTTCTTTCTTCTTTCTTGCCACGAAGAAATTTAGTTTTTACACCGACCGCTTTGTCATTCTCAATGAGAATTTCCAAAACTTCTGTAGTAGTGACTACGGCTCCCCCTTTTTCTTCCAAGACCGGTTCTACCGATTCCAAGATCTGACCGCCACCACCAACGGGGTAGTACCCTCCATTGAGATAGTGAACCACCAATGCGGCATGCGTGGCAAATAAGCATTTCGATGGAGGCAGTCCATAATCACCCCACTGGGAAGCAAGTATTGCCTTGAGTTCCTCATCTCGAAAGTGAAAATCCAGATAATCTTTCAAAGTGATTATACTTGGATCTTTCATTTGTTTTACGAAAGCACTGAGATCCGGAGTAGTGGATTTCATCATCATGGATTTTCCGAATAATGCTGATGCTTTATGGAGATCGCCAAAATACTGATCTATGGAATTTACTTCCTCGGGGAATTGCTCTTTTAGATCCGCTTTGAATTTCTCTACATTTCCATAGAGTTCAAAGGTTCGGTTTGGATAGACAAACTTTTCAAATGGTTCGGACATTTTTTGCCATTTGACCTTATTTTGCGTAATCTTGTCCATGAGAAGTCGAGTAAATCCCGTCTCTTGCATATCTCCCACGTAATGTATTCCTACATCCCAATGGTATTTGTTTTGTTTTCTGGCAAAAGAATGGGTATAGCCTCCTGCTTGGAAATGTTTTTCGATGATTAATACTTTTTTATCTTCGAACTGAGCAAGAAGACTTGCCACAGTAAGGCTTCCCATTC
>JAFIGA010000196.1 GCA_020831715.1 Leptospira sp.
TTTAAATCTTTTCCTTTAGAACGAAATTCAAATCCATTTCTTGATATATTAAATTGAGCGAGACCAGGATACAATCTTACATGGTCTGTGTAAGATTCAAAGGTTTTAGTTTGTATATTGGCAATTCCTAAATGAGTAACCATTAAAATTGGAGAATCTTTAAAATCTTGATTGCCGGGTTCCAGTTCAATTTTAAACAAAGTGAACTGAATACCTATTGATTGGTTTTCTTCTGTTTCCAAAAAACCGGTATAATACCACCATTCGGTTTTAAAACCCAAATGAGGTTTGTGATCATCCGGGAAAATGAATTTTCTGTCTTTTTCAACAGGTAAAAAATTTCTACTTGAATCAGCGTGTAATATAAATGCAACTAATAATATTGAAATGATTGATATATAACGATTCATGATTATTCCCTGGACTTTAAATATTGCCAAATATTTCGAATGGGAAGTCGGCTTCCCAGATATATTGTTGTTATTATCCCTGAGGCAAAACTACCCAATAAAATAAGCATAATTGAAAAATACGGAATGCTCCAGGATAGAGTCCACCCAAAACTAAATCGATTGATTCCTTCTATTAAAATCCATGTTAGATATGCAGAACCCGGGATCGCTATTAATAGCGAAGCAGTAAGAATACCGAAAGCCTCCAATACTAATATCATTATCAGGGGGGTTTTTGGTTTAGCAGTATAACTCGCCAAAATAGCAAACTGCCTCTTTCTGGCGGTTATTAGAGAAATCAGTGAAAATGCAATAGCTGATGATGCAAGTAAAAAAGTTATAATTTGTAAAATATATGTTATACTAAATGTTTTTTCAAATAATGAAATAGCTGCTTCTCTCAATTCTGCAGAAGGTTGGTTGATTCCTAGATTCATATTGTCCAAAAGGAAACCATCGAGTTTATTTTTTTCATCCAAGTTTCTTAGATATATAGCGATACCAACAATATTCAAATTCTCAATGAATGTGTTTTTTTCGAAATCATCCAAATTGATAAGGAAAGTTCCTCTGCGACTTGTGTAATTCTTAAATATACCATCGATTTCAATTGTTTCATTCAATTCGGGGAAGTATACTTTGTCTCCCAATTGTAGATTCCATCGCATGATTGCAGTTTCGGAGGCAAGCATAGATTTGAGCTTCCCTTCGGTAATAGCCGGTATATTTGTATTATTCAATTCACTAAAGCTTTGGATCATTAAGTCAGCTTTTTCTTTGCTATCGTTAATGTTTACAAAAGTAGATCCGATTTTTAATCGAACAACCTGAAGTGGAAAGTTTTGATTCGCCTGATCTATGAATTTATTTTTTTCACTTTCCTGAATGGATTCATGAAATGAAAAATAGCTCTCGGCTTTAACATTGGTAGTAAGCCACTCATTCAATGTGTATTTAAAAGATGCTATCAAAACTGTCATAGAAATACAAAGTGAGATTGCAACCGCGAGAGCAGAAACAGGCGCCATGAATCTTAAATTATATCCTTCGAGAGCTCTCGAAGCTAATTTCCAGGATATCGATTTTGGATAAATACGGGAAACAAAAGCTATTGAAATTGGAGAGAATTTACTGATAAAAAAGAACAATCCAAAAACGGATATATATCCGTATCTAGGATCCTTATAATAAAAAAGTAAATAGCTGCTAATAAATATTACAAAAGTTGCTAGAATGAGAATTGTATAATTGGGAATAGTCCTCATTAAAGATTCTCTTTTTCTGCCTGCTTGGAATTCTCTTCTTTTATATGCAAGATATGCGGCAAGTATGGAAGTTAGAGTCGCTATGGGAATGATAATCAATCCGGGAAGAAAACTGTCGTATTGACTGGGAATGATGCCGAAAACATCCGGTAGAATCAAACTGAAAAATTCCCAACCCTTTCTTGCCAGTAGACTTCCCAAAACCCAAGCTGTAGTACCTGAAAACAAACCTAACAATACCGACTCTAAAAGAATTGCCAAACCTATATGTTTATTCTTTGTTCCCAAAGAAATAAGGGAAGAAAAAAGCTGTGATCTATTTTCGAAGCTTATATCTAAACTGGCGTAGACCAAATATCCTGCAACAAGAAGGGCAACCATAGCAAGAGCGAATAAGTTTTGTCGGAAAGCAGAAGTTATGCTATCTGAATCGGTTTTTTGTTCCTCTTTGGAAATAATCTGGGAACCGGTAAAAAACCTCAGAATACTTTCTAATTCCTTCTCACTCGGAGCCTTAGGCAGAAATAATCCGTCCAAAGTAGCATTAGAAGTTGGTATCGCTGATATATCCAGTTGAGCTGTAGACAAAGGAGATTCATTAAATTCTACCGGAAATGATTTGTTGAATAAAGGAACCATTGTATCCGGATCTAAAAAGGGTTTCCAGTTTTGAGGTAATTGAATTCTTTTTGTACAATTTTCCAACTGACAGAAAGTTATTGTTAACGGATACCTTCTACCTTCCAACTGAAAGAAGGTATCTATGAATGGAAAAAATATAAAATGATCCAACTCTTTTTCTTCAAACAATTGATTCAAACTTGTAGGGTTGACAGGTTTAGAAAACCGAATTTCTGTTCCATAACTATTCATGGTAGCACTCATTGCAGTGCTAAATGATCCTGCAGTTCTGGCATTGAGATCTATAATGACATTTCCCAGAATGGATCCAATAAAAAGCGAAACAATAGCAACTATCAATCTCTGTGGATTTCTTAAGTGCCACCTAAACGAAGTTGCTTTCCATATTAAGAGAAACTCTTTCACTTTTACTTCTTTTTCAACTTGCCATTTACAATTTCTACAATCTTACTTCCCGATTTAGCAATCTTTTTGGAATGGGTTACCAAAATTATCGTATGTCCCTCATCGTGGAGATCTTTGAAAATTTTCATGACTATCTGAGAATTTTTACTATCCAGATTTCCCGTTGGCTCGTCGGCAAGAATCAAACGGGGTCTTAGCAAGATGGATCTCGCTATTGCCGTTCTTTGCATTTCTCCACCGGATAGATTTTCGGGGAATTTATTTTGGTGCTCAACCAATCCGAATTTTTCTATCAATGAATCCAATCGTCTTGGATTGTAGTCGGTTCCTGAAATTTCTGCAGGTAGAGTGATATTTTCCTTGAGTGTAAGAGTAGGTATTAGATTGAAATCTTGGTAGACGAATCCGGTTATTTTTGTACGATAATGCAATAGATCGGAATTGGGTATATTGGAATCCAACCTGGTTTCACCGACTACAACATCACCGGAATTGGCAAAATCCTGTCCTCCCAAAAGAGAGAGTAGGGTGCTCTTCCCGCTTCCTGATTCACCTATTAAAATTAGAAATTCGTTGTCTGCAACTTCTAAATTAATCCCTTTCAGAATTTCATATTCGGAAAAAGATTTACGAACATCATTTAAAATTATAAAAGGTGGTTGTTTTTCTTTTTTCATATTTGAGTTAACGAATCATTACTTTAAGAGATCCCCGGGGTTGGCATTCTTATGGGGAACAAAAAGCGATAGAGTTTCCGCATTTCCCGATGCGAGAAGCATTGCTTCACTCATTCCAAATTTCATTTTTCTGGGTTTTAGATTGGCAACCACTACAACCTTTAGACCAACTAAATCTTCCGGAGAGTATGCAGATTTTATTCCTGCGAATACATTTTTCTTTCCTTTCTCTCCCAGATTCACTGTGACTTGAATGAGCTTATCTGCTCCTTCTACATGATTGGCTTCTTCAATCAGACCTACTCGCAATTCTACTTTGGTTAAATCCTCAATAGAAATAATTCCTTCTTCCTTTTCTTCCATTTTTGTCTGAACTCCATTAGCCTGTTTTGTTTTGTTTGTTTTTTCATTCGCCTGATTGGCTTTTTCATATTCAGCCTTGGTGTCGTCTATCATGGCTTGAATGGATTTTTCATTAGGTCTATTTGATAGAGAAACATATCCACCAATTTTTATATTCTCTATATGCTTCTTAAGTAAATGAAAGCCAGGTTCTTCTTCTATACCTAACATTGTATATAATCTTTTGGTTGCATTGGGAACAACCGGATAGAGATAGGTGAATAATATTCTTGCTGCATTGAGTGCTACAGTTATTACCTTTCTTGTTTCCTCCGGGTCGGTTTTAATAGAAACCCATGGGGCTCTATCATTTACATATTTATTGACGCTATCTCCAAGGGATGTAATCTCACGAATCACTCTATGGTATTGCTTATCTTCATAGTGATTTTGGATTTCTTCTTTTTTACTGATTAGCAATTCCAGAAGTTGAATCCCATCCTTGTCCAAAGTTCCAAGAGTTCGGTCCAATTTATCCAAAAGGGAAGTGGATACTCGAGACACAATATTAACCAGATTTCCTATGAGATCTGAGTTAACGCGAGAAAGAAAATCTTCAAAAGATATATCCACATCATCCATGCCCGGTCCAAGTCTAGCCGCCATGTAATACCTAAAATGTTCAGTATCATTGTATTTGGCAAATGTGGATGCATTGATAAAAGTCCCTCTGGATTTGGACATTTTCTCCCCACCCACAGTCATGAAACCATGAACATGAAGTTTGGTGGGTGTATTGAATTCGGCCCCCATAAGCATCGCCGGCCAGAACAAACCATGAAAATACAAAATGTCCTTACCTATGAAGTGGACAATTCGGCTATTATCCCCTTTCCACAATTCGTTGAATTCATCAGGATTATTTTCAAAATACTTCTTGGAAGCCGCCATATAACCGATAGGTGCATCTAGCCATACGTAGAAATATTTATTTTCTTCTCCGGGAATTTGAAAACCAAAATAGGGACCATCTCTGGATATATCCCACTCCTTAAGACCTGACCCAAACCATTCGAGTATTTTTTTCTTGGCACCTTCCACCAATCTATCTTTAGATTCAATCCAGGTCTTCAATTCATTTTGATAATCTTGCAAACGAAAGAATAAGTGTTTGGATTCCTTTAATACCGGAACATTGCCGCAGATGGCACAATGGGGTTCTTTTAAATCGGTAGGATCATAGGTTGCTCCACAGACCTCACAACTATCACCGTATTGTTCTTTTGCCCCGCATTTCGGACAGGTGCCCTTAATGAATCTGTCGGGTAGAAACATTTTATCATGTTCGCAATATGTCTGTTCAATGTTTCTTGCTGTTATATTTCCCTTTTCTTTTAATTTTAAGTAAATTTCTTCTGCGAGTTCTTTGTTTTCCGGGGAATTGGTTGTGTAGTAATTATTGTATTCTATACCAAAAGCAGTGAGATCGGTAAAATGTTCCTTATGAACTTTTTGAATAAATTCGTCCGGTGTCACACCTGCTTTGGTAGCCGCAAGCATAATGGGAGTACCATGTGTATCATCTGCACAAAAAAAGTAGCATGTGTTGCCAATGGCTCGTTGAAATCGCACCCAAATATCGGCTTGAATTCCCTCCAAGACATGACCTAAGTGTATAGAACCGTTGGCATAGGGAAGGGCTGTTGTGACAAGAATTTTTTCCGGCATAATTCCATTTTCAGAAGTAGGGAAAATCAAAATAGTAAAATTTTCCTGCTTGATTTAATCTAGGGAATCTTTATTATGAGTAAGAGATTATGGCAACTAAAACAGTCCTAAACAGCATGCAAAATCGGAAAATCGGTCAAGTTCCTGCTACTCCCGATATTTCGGCACTTCCTTTTTTACAGAACGGTAGAGATCTCCGTTTGGAATATGCAAAAATCTTAGTAAGTCTTTGGTCCTATGCATGTATGGCAGATGGAGCATTCCACGACAAAGAGGGAAAAATTGTTGGTGAGATGGTGAAGGCTCTTTTTGAAGAAGGAAGTATCTTGCAAGATTATTTGGATACCAAAGCCGAAATCGTTGATATTCTTTCCGACACTTTTGACAACCCCCTTCCTATGAAAACAGTTTCCAAGGTAGTTGAAGGAAATGATCAATATGCCTTGAATTTTTTTGAAGATGCGGTTTGTATCGTATCTTCCGATGGAAAGCTGAAACAAGGAGAGAGAGAGTTCCTGGATGAATTGGCTTTGGAATTTCAGCTAAACAATATGGATAAGCATCAGGTTCTCAAGAAATACGATCTTTTATAGATCGGCAATCCTATCTGAAATGACATTACTAGTCGCTATTTCTGTAGCTCTCTTTATCGTAATTTTCTATTTGGCATTTCAGATATTTCTTTCAGGGAGATTCCTGCATTGGTTCCTAAATTATCTTGGACGTGGAGCCTATACCCTTGATTGGAAGGGGGGAGGGATTCATTTTCCTTGGATGGTTTTTCGAATTCGAAATTTTCGCATATACTTTCCGGGAGCCAATAAAACCGACATCATTGAAATTACTGCATCTGAGGTAAGTGGTCGCTTGTCTTTTTCCAATTTATTTCGTGGAAGAATTGTTCTCAGAAGTCTTGACTTGCAGAAACCCAATGGATCTTATATTAACCGTCAACCCTCAGAACAGAAAGTCGAACACCTTCCCAAAAGAAAACTTGTTATGATTCAGAAGGCAAATATTGAATCCGGCGAACTCTATATTGAAGACCATAATATGACTCCGATTTATAAAATTCTAATATCAGATATTTTTGTGAAAAATCTGAATATGGATTGTGGATGCCCCATGACATTTCTTTTTCAATCTGAATACGGACGTTGCAAGTTAGGAGATAAAGGAAGATTATTTGTTGAAAAATCCGATGAAACAAACGGACATATTACTTTAACCGGTGCAACTTGGACAGATCTTGCCGGACTCAAGGTGATACCCCTTCCTATACTGAATGATCGAATTGACCTGCGAGCCAGTTTTCAAAACTTCTATTCCCAAGATACAATTTCAGTCAAGGGAACTCTTCGTGGAAGCTCCGAGCATACTGAATTTTCGGCTCAAGAACTACTCACTCAGATAGAGAGCCAAGAGACTAAGGACAGAGCTAGTTCCTTTCGATTGGAGATTGATTGGAATGAATACGCGTTGCCTTTTGATTTAGCTCTCAAGAAACTTCTTTTAGAAATATTCCATAAACTTAGAATCAAGGGAGTTGTCGGATTTACAATCCATACAGTTACAAAAGGTATTGTAAATATCTTCAGTAGAGGATAATTTGGGGCAAAAATTGGAAACTCTATAACTTTAAGAGTAAGCCATTTTCTTGATAATCTCGAATTCTTTTTCTGTTACAGGTTGTATCGAGAGTCTTGCCCCTTTTTGTGCGACCATCATATTGGATAAGGATTTGGTTTCCTTGATTTCCTTAAGGGTTATGCATCTGGGAAATTCTTCTTGATATGTTACATCAACACCATACCAGGTAGGGGATTCTTTTTTACTTTTGGGATCAAAGTATTTATGAGAGGGGTCAAATGCAAAGGCATCCGGATATCCATCTTTGGTAACTTTGGCAATGCCAACAATACCAACCGGTTCGACTCTACTATGGTAGAATAAAACCAGATCTCCTTTCTTAATATCGTCTCTGAGGAAATTTCTTGCTTGGTAGTTTCTAACACCCTCCCAAAAACTTGTTTTCTTGGGAGAGTTCTTTAGATCATCCAGTGAAAATACATTCGGTTCGGATTTAAACAACCAGTAATTCATAGCTCTCGATTTAGTATGAAAGAATCTCTAAAAGTCATAGGCAAAATGTCAAGTTGATAATGCAGGATTCGTGGAGGATTGTCCACTCTTCGCTTTCGACTTGGACGCAGTTCCCGACTTCCCCGATGATTTAGCGGAAGCTTTTTTCTTGGGATCGGTATTGCTTCCTGCAGGATGAACTATATCCATTAACTCTTGGTGATCGATAGATTCTTGAGCTAACAACATCTTCGCTATGGCATCCAATTTTTTGGCATTTTTCTTAACTAGATCTCTTCCCTTGTCCAGGCTTGTTTGGATGATCTTCTTCACTTCAGAGTCAATCATACCGGCAAATTCTTCGCTATATGCTGATCTTCCACCATGATTGTAGTCTCTTCCAACGAATACCGAATCATTGTTACCGCTATAATTAATAGTTCCCAGCTTTTCGGACATTCCCCACTCACAGACCATCTTATGTGCTACATTGGTTGCATGCTTGATATCATTGGAAGATCCGGTTGAGGTAGTCCCAAATTGATGCTCTTCTGCAATGAAACCACCCATTGCTACAACGATCTGATCCAACCAATAGAGCTTGGAATGGATATGCTTCTCTTCGGAGGGTAGGGATTGAGTCAGGCCCAAGGCTCCCCCTCTTGGAATGATTGTTACTTTATGTACAGGTTCTGTATATGGAAGAAGTGTAGCAAGTATTGCATGACCGGCTTCGTGGTAGGCAATGACTTCTTTTTCTTTCTCGGAAATGAAGAATGATCTTCTCTCAGGTCCCATGAGGACTTTATCTCTTGCTTCTTCCAATTCACTCTGAGTGACTCTCTTTTTGTTTCTCCTTGCGGCAATCAGAGCACCCTCATTAATAAGGTTGGAAAGGTCAGCTCCTGTAAATCCCGGAGTCCCTCTCGCAATTTGGTTCAGGGATATATCCGGTGTCATAGGGACTTTTTTGGCGTGGACTTTCAGAATTTCTTCTCTTCCTCTCACATCGGGCAGACCCACAATCACTTGTCTATCGAATCTTCCCGGACGGAGTAGAGCCGGATCTAGAACATCGGATCTGTTAGTTGCCGCCATGACAATAACTCCTTCGTTCTTTTCGAAACCATCCATTTCAACAAGCATCTGGTTTAAGGTCTGCTCTCTTTCGTCATGACCGCCGCCGAGTCCGGCACCTCTCAATCTTCCGACAGCATCGATCTCATCTATGAATATAATACAAGGAGCATTCTTCTTGCCTTGGTCGAATAAATCTCTAACTCGAGATGCACCCACACCAACGAACATTTCTACGAAATCAGAACCGGAGATGGAAAAGAAGGGAACTCCTGCTTCACCGGCAACTGCTTTGGCAAGTAGAGTTTTTCCTGTTCCGGGAGGCCCCACAAGAAGGACACCTGTTGGAATTCTTGCACCAATTGCCTGGAATTTTTTAGGATCTTTTAAAAATTCAATAATTTCTTGAAGCTCGACCTTTGCCTCATCGCAACCTGCAACATCATCGAAGGAGGTTTTTACCTTGGAATCAACATTCATCTTGGCTTTTGATTTACCGAAAGAAAATGCTTTATTGCCTGTTGCTTGCAATTGTCGCATCATGATAAACCAAATTACACCTAAGATTAGTATCCAGGGAATAATCGCAGTTAAAATATTGAGAAATTTATTTTCTTCTTCAACTTTTGCTTCAAAAGGAATTCTTTCTTTTCGGAATTTTTGAACCAATTCTTCTTGAATGAACGCAATATTGGTTTTAAAAGGAACAGCTTTTCCATCCTCAGAATCAGCAGGAATGTAAAATCCTTTGATTGTCTCTTTTTCTATGATTAGATTTTTTTCTTTATCCTTATCGTTTTTAACTAATTTACCTATAGGCTTTTTAGCATCGATATCCATGGGCTCTACCATGTTGAGGAAATCTGAATAGGATATTTCAGCAGTTTTTTGCTTCCCGGTGTCTTTGTTGAAGAATACAAAAAGAACCAAGAAAAGAAGGGAGAGGGTGAGTATTACATTTTTTAAGTTTTTATTCATTATATGTTCTCCTAGATTAGACTGCCCCGAGACGGTATTTTTCTATCACCTCCTCAATATCCCCCATAGAAATTGATCGGATGGCGGCTTCAGCATCATTTATTATCTGTATAAGACTTAGATTTTCAAGTGGTTCAAAATCTTCATTCAAAAAATCTACCCTTTTCTTGGGATTGAAGGAAGCATTTTGAATTCCAATGCGGATTCTGATAAAATTAGGAGATCGCAAGGCTTTGGCTATAGATTCTATTCCGGGATGTCCCTGAGAATCTCCGCCTTTCTGAACAACTATGGCACCAAGAGGGAGTGTCCAATCTTCCTGAATCGCAACAATATCAGGAACTTGAATTTTCAGAAAGGAGGCTATATAAAGAACAGACTCGCCGGATAAATCACTGAAAGTCTGAGGTTTGAGTAGTACAACCTCAGATCCTTCAAAATCTCCTCTGCCAATTACAGATTTCTTCTTTTTGGTCTTTATCTCGATTCCCGTATTATTGGAAATCACATCTAAGATTTTAAAACCAATATTGGCACGATTGTTACTAAACTTATCACCGGGATTCCCCAGTCCAACGATTAGCTTCATAATTTATTCAGCTTCCTTGAAAAAAGGATTATTTACCTTTTTTCTTACCGTCTTTTTTACCGTCAGTTCCTTCTTTTGCTGCTCTCTCTTGAGCAATCATCGCTCTAGTTTTGGTTACAGAAGCAACAATTGGGTCACCGTTGATAATGATTTCCCAGCTTTCAGGAACAGGCAATTGACTTACTCGAATCATGTCGGACACATCTAGATTCGTAACATCAACTGTAATAATGTCTTTTAGATCTTCCGGAGTTGCTTTAACTTTAATTTTCTTAAGAATGTGTTCAAATTGTCCACCGGATTTGGACCCCTTAGCAGTACCTTTTGTATCGATAGATACTACAGTGGTAATTTTCTTGCCCGGAGTAACTTTGTAAAAGTCGATATGACGAATCTGACCTGTGTGAGGAAATCTCTGAACTTCTTTAACGAAAACTCGAGATTTATCCGATCCCACTTCCATGTCGAGAAGAGTTGCCGGTTTAATTCCCGAATCAATGATTTTATTCATTTCATTCTCATTTACAGTAGCTAAAACAGAAGTTCCGCTTCCGATTACATTTATGGGTATCATCCCTTGAACTCGAAGTCTTCTGTTAGGACCTTTACCTGTTTCTTTGGGACTTCTAGGTGTTGCTTTAATTAATATATTTTCCATTTTTATTCCTCTTGATTTACTTAAAAAGACTGCTGATTGATTTTTCGTTATGAATAATTTCGATTGCTTTAGCCATGAGAGGGGCTATCGACAAAACTTTCAAGTTATTTATTTTTTTGGATTCGGGTATGACTATCGAATTGGAGAAGACAATTTCATCAAAATTCGCATCGTTTAATTTTTTGGGAGCTTCTCCGGAGAGTACGGGATGTGTAGCACAACAAATAACAGATTTTGCCCCATTCTTACGTAATGCGGTAGCAGCCTTAGCAATTGTTCCGCCTGTATCCACCATATCATCAAGAAGAAGACAATTTTTCCCATCCACCTCACCGATTACGTTCATTACTTCGGACTCGTTTGCCTTAGGTCTTCTCTTATCTATGATAGCGAGACCACCATTTACTTTCTTTCCGAAAAAACGAGCTCTCTCTGCTCCCCCGGAATCCGGAGAAACAATTACCAGATCAGAAAGATTTTTCGTGTTGATGTATTCTGCCAGAACCGGGGCAAAAAACAAATGATCCACCGGAATCGAAAAGAATCCCTGAATCTGATCCGCATGAAGATCCATAGTTAAAATTCTATGAGGACCCATCGCTTGGATTAGATCAGCGACAGCCCTTGCGGAAATCGGCACTCTAGGCTCAACCTTTCGATCTTGTCTACCATAACCATAATAGGGGATAACTGCCGTTACTCTTCTGGCTGACGCTCTTCTAAGTGCATCCATAATAAGAATGAGTTCCATTATATGATCATTCGCCGGTTGACTTGTGGGTTGGATAACAAAGATGTCCTTCCCTCTTACATTTTCTTCTATTCTAACAGAGATTTCTCCGTCGCTGAATTTCTGAACAGAAATAGCACCTTGGTGAACACCTGTAACTTGGCATATCTCTGCAGCTAAAGGCTTGTTGGCACTTCCTGAAAAGATCAGCATAGAGTCTTTTTCACTCATTGTTTTCCACCTTGTTTGATGATATTGGATAAAAATTCTAAGTCTTCCGGCGAATTGATACCGTAACTCTCAATAGGATTCTTAAGCTTTAAGGCTCCCATAGGTAAGGCTTTATCGCGAAAGATTCCAACCAAGTCAGGAAGGTAATATTCATTTTGGGCATTTTGATTGCCAACTGAAGCCAAACCATCCCATAGGTATTTGGAGGAAAAGCAGTAAGTCCCCGTATTGACTTCTGTAACAGCTCGTTCTTCTTCGGTGGCATCTTTTTCTTCTACAATTTTTGAAACGGATCCATCGGTATTGCGAATGATTCGTCCATAGCCTTTGGGATTTTTCATATCAGCAGAGAGAAGGGTTGCGGCATTGCCTTGTTCTTGGTGCAATTCAATTAACGAGGCAAATGAAGAAGATGAAATCATGGGAGCATCTCCACATGCAACTAAAATGGTTCCTTCAAAATCTTTTAAATCGTCTTTGCATACCAATACAGCATGACCTGTTCCTAATTGTTCTTTTTGTTCGCAAAATAGAATGCCGGGATTGTCTTTGCAAGCATCGATAACTTCTTCTTTTTTGTAACCGACAACCACGGCGTAGCTGTCAACACCTGCTTGGTGCAAATGGTCGAGAACATGTCTTATCAATGGTTTGTTGGCGAGCTTTGTGACCACCTTGGGGTGCTCGGATTTCATGCGAGTACCCTTTCCTGCCGCTAAGATTACGGCAGTAGTTTTTTCTTTTCTTCCCATTGATTCTGTTACCGGATATATTGTAGTATTACTTGGCTGGGCTGCTAGGATTCGAACCTAGGAAATGTCGATACCAAAAACCGATGCCTTACCACTTGGCGACAGCCCATTGTTAAAACGAGAAGGATACAACGCTCAGCTCAGGATATTCCTCTTGGAGTTTGGAGGCGAGGGTGTTTTGGCATCCCTTATCTTGAACCAAACCGAAGATTGTCGATCCTGACCCGCTCATGGAAGAGTATTCTGCACCATGAAGAAGGAAAGTATCTCGAATCTTTTCCAAGGAAGAGTGTAACTGAAATGCAACTTTTTCGAAGTCATTCGTTAGAATTCCTTGGAGAGAAGCCCAATTTCCACGTTCCAGAGCAAGAAGTATCGAACCTTCTTGTTCTTTCCATGTTTTTGAGACCCGGGGTTTTTGTAAAGATTTTTTAAGATTATGATACATTGTTTTTGTATCTAATGGGACCGGTGGAACAAGCAATACTCCATATCCTTTAGATATGGAAATAGGTTCTAATATTTCACCAATTCCTGTAACCCAACAATTTGATTTTTTTAAAAAGAAGGGAATATCCGCACCGAGTTTAAGAGAATTTACTTCCGATTCTTTTGTAGAAATCATTCCGCTATCAACAAAGAATTGCCAGAGTGAGGCTGAGTTGGAGGAGCCCCCTCCCAAACCGCCTCCCGGTGGTATTCTTTTAGTTATTCTGATTTTTATTCCGGGAATGGATGGATTGATTATTTTTGCCAAATTCCATGTTTTAAATAATAGATTTTTTTCCCAGCCGGGAGGACTGCTTACTTCCTCAATTAAAGAAAGTGCATTTCCCGATAGTAGTATATCTGATTCCAGGTTAAATGAAGAATCATCACTCCAATTAATATCTAAGTCGTCACCCCAATCCAAACGAATGAATATACTTTCTATTTGATGATAACCATCTGTCTCTCTCTTGTATGGGATGCTCAGCCCCAAGTTGATTTTTGCCGGGGAGAAGATATGCATTATATTGCGGAGTGGTTTAGAATGCCTTTGAAATCTTCCACGAGGTAAGTGGGAGATTCTAAAATTACATCCGGAAGAAATCCTACGATGATATCCAAGAACCAGTTCTTTTCTTGAATGGCACAAGTAGAATAGATAAATTCTTTATCATTGAATACCTTTGTTTTATCGGTTGTTTGTAATTGGAGGAGCTGGTTCAAATAATAATAGCTTCCTCTGGTATGCCAGATTCCTGCAATTTCACTGCCGGATTTAGAGGAAGAAATAAAGCTCTTGAATTCATCCAATGATTTTTGAGTAACCTTCTTGTTAGGCTTTGAAAAAGATTTATCTGTAATGGTTAGTTCGAATATGGATTCCAACCGAAAAATTCTAGGAGATTTTCTGGAATGGCAATAGCCCAATACATAGGAATTGATTTCTTCCAGTAAGAACCATGGGTCAATTGTGCGCGTCTCAAGTTCTTCATCATCCCGAGCTATGTATTGGAAAGAAATCGTTTTCAATTCACGGATTGCTTTTTGAATGATTGACTTGTCTTCTGAGAATGTGTTCTGTTCCGTAAAGGGAACAATGGATCGTATCTTGGCTATTGCCGTTTCGATGGATTTGAATTCATTGGATTTTTCTGAATACTGTTGTCTTTCCTTTGTAAGTGAATTTCTTAATATTACCCACTCTTTGGGAGTTAGAGCGATAGTCTTGGATGCATTCTGTCCAAGTAATAGTCTAACAACTGATCCATCATAATCCACTTCTATATAGTCCAGAGGAGAATAGGGATAGGTTCCTATCATGTAAAGCTTCCCTAGAGATGCTTTCAACTCAGCTTCGGAATGGATGCCCGAAGCTGTGCTTAGTTCTTTTAGAGTCAATCCGTTGGGAGCTGAACTTAATATCCTTATTAAGTTCAAGCGAGAAGCGGTCTCTAGGGTTTTGGGATTCATCTATTATCTTTTTATTCAGCACCAAAAAGATGTTTTGCTTCTTTTGGACTCGATACACAATAGGAATCCTTTTCAATTTCTTGAGCTTTTAGATGTCCACCTGTTAGTTTCTGACTTACTGTAGAAGGTCCAAAATCTAGAATAGCGCCAATGGAAGGATCATTCCAGATCACCGAAATGGCTCTGTCCCAATAGAGTGGCTCAATCAAAACAGTCTTAAACAATCTTTCTTTCAAGTCTTTGCATTCCTGCAGGTTGGCTCCATCAAATATTCCGTATACTGGATATTTAAGATCACTGCCGGTATAATTGAAAGCTAGGTAATCATAGTCTTTTTCTTTAAATGTGGGCCAGGTAGAATTCATGAAGGGGCAGTGAAAGGGTGAAGTAGTTTTTAAATAAACGAATTTAGCCTTTTTCTCATCCATTTCTGCTTTGTATTTTGTTCTAAAAGCAAGCAATGATTCGGGAATTGTGGATAAAATCATAGAATCGGGAGTGTTGTACAAGCTAATATAAACAGATGTTTTTTCTGTTAAATTGTTTTCTTTGTTAAAAGAATTCACTCTCTCTTCCAACTCTTCCTTGGTATAACCAATGACGGCAACCATGGGCGCAGGATTTTTATCCCCATTTTCCAAGTTTTTGTCTACAATTTCTTGGCTTACTATGAAATCAGGATAAGACTCTTGTCCTCTGTATCCCATCCAGAACTCCAAAGAAAGAAAATCGGAATAAGCCTTAAGGAAATCATTTCCTTTCTTTCCTAGTGCAACCAAAACCGCTGCAATGATTCCTTGGCTGTGACCGGATGAAGCGGCGGTTGCGGCAGTGAGTCTGTCGGCATCATAGCCTTTACTTACAAGCAATATATAATTACCAACTTGAGTAGCCATAATTGCCGGAACGGAAATGCAAGCCCGACATAGATAGTCATCCGAAGGAGCAGTCTCTCCATTTTCCAACCAAGATTTTAGATCAAAACCTTTGTCGTAGAGGCTTTTGTTTTCAGTTCTGGCAAGTTCTTTGGAAATGGTTTCAAAAGTAACATCGAAGAATTCTTTCAGAGCAGGCTCTTGGTAAAGTTTGGTTAACTCTTTCAACCAAGGAGAACCTTGTCCTCCGAATTGGATAAAAAATTTCGCATTTTTGGATTCAATTTGATCTAGTATGGGTGCAGAACTCATGTTCTCTCCTTGCTTAGTGGGTTTTGGAGTCAGAATGAGGGATACTTGCCACAGGACAAGGCTTTTTATCTTCCATAAAATCGCAAATTCCAAGAATTTAAAGTATGATTCGAACCGGTTCCGTTATCTAGAATACGAAGTGTCCATGTTCCATCGGCAGGTTCATCCAAAAATTTCGCTGATCCAAATGTAAAATCTTGTATTGCGTTACAAGCCCTGAGTGGAAGCTGCCTATTTCTTCCGGAGTAGCAATAGTGTTCTTCATATATATTACTGATTCTCCCCGAAGATATGTTGGGGCTTTGAATGTCGATTCGTAATTTTCCCGGATCATTTCCTGATATATTTAAGGTGATTTCGATAAATTCAATATTCTGAATGTTGGAAGAGTTGATGGATACTGAAAAATCTTGAAGAATACCGGATGTGATGTTTCCCGTAGCATAGCCTGCTGTGGGCGAAAAAACTTTTTGACTATCCCTATTTCCCACTGATGTCCAGGTGGATGCAGTTTGTAATGCTTGAAAAACATCCACAACGCCAAATCCGTACAGCTCACTGTGGAAAACACCTGCGGAGTTGGAAGTCCAGGAAAGGTGAGTAGGATCATTTTTTCTGGAAGATTTAGCGAGAATTAATTTTACATCTCGGTAAGTAAGATTTGGAAATTTCTGAAGAACAAGTCCAACGACTCCGGTTACAGATGGCGCAGCAGCAGAGGTTCCATTAAAGGTATTCGTATATGACGTATTTATATAGTTAGTTGTAGTGGTTGCGGGAATATTCGGAGAAACACCGCCAGGATTGTATCCCCAGTTATCTCCTGTAAGATCAGTTGTAGTAATGGACGTATCACCGGTTTCTCCGGAATAAGAAGAAATCCATAGATTTGCCCCCCTTTCGGAGTAACTCGTTTTTGTTCCTTTATTGGTTATAGCTCCAACAGTTATGAGTGAAGGATCATTGGCATAGCCATCGTAATTGGAATTATCAACAGGAAGAGATGGATTCCCGGCAAGATTGCCTCCATTTCCTGCTGCCCATACATAGACAGTTCCTAAACCATTTCTTCCATTTTGTATTCCTTCTCGTATAGAATCCTTCCATACGCTAACCGGATAATAAAGCAATCCGGTACCATCTTCCGATCCCCAACTATTATTGGAAGCAGCAACTTTCAACTCACTCGCTAGTGATGTTGAGAGATTTGTTGTATTGGGTGCAGAGAGAAAATTGTAGCCTATTAAGTGAGAGCAGGGGGATACTCCTGTGATACCTTTTCCATTTTGCCCTCGAGCTCCAATGATTCCTGCTACAGCAGTTCCATGTGCTGCGTTGATGCCTCCGGGATTATTGGCAGGATAACCATTATTGGATAGAAAATTCTTACTTCCTTCGGTTATATTATCCGTTAGATCTTCATGATCTATATCCAAACCATCGTCAACAATAGAAATTAGTACCGACTGCCCAAAATTTTTCTGTGACCAAACAGGCTCCACATTTATATCTTCTCCCGCATTGCCTTTGGTTAAGCTTGCTCGATAAAGGGCTTGACCTGTGTTTTTGAGTTGCCATTGAAACGTATAGAGTGGGTCAGTTGTAGGATCTTCTACATTGCAGGGTTTGGGAATTCGTGGCAAAAAGTCTGTATTCAGAAAATTGGAATCGCTATCGGTTGGGTTGATCCATAGCACACCCGATCCTTTATCATTGTTCTTACCTGCAGCACAGTAAATCCCGGTGAGGAAAGGAAATAGGATCAGCAGGAAAAGCTTCATTATTATTATAAACTATGTTTTTTCGAAATAATAAACAAAGATTTTTCAATTTTTTGAAAAAAATTACGCAGCTTTTGCCTCATTTTTAAGGGCAGACTTGAGCCTTTGGTAATCTTCGGAAATCAGGATAATATTCTCTTGATAGGTAGAAAAATCCATTCTACCGGATGCATATTCTTCATGGAGTAGGGACAGGAGTAAATAGAACATGGGTCTACCATCCCCAAAATATCTAATGAGACATAATTGTCAAGAGTTTTCTCAAAAAAGCTTCGTATTCTCCTTGCTCAGCTCAGTGGCATGTTGGGAGACTAGGAGCAACTTGAGCTACTCCTAGTGCACAAGGATCCTACTTCTTCAGAGCCTGGTCAAGAAGATCTTTAGCCACTACTCTCAGTGCCATAACTTCTTCAGCACCCTCGAAAATAGAGAACACTCTTGCGTCTACAAAATATCTGGACACAGCGTACTCTTCAGCGTATCCCATACCACCGTGGATCTGCATTGCTTCTCTGGTTACCCATTCTGCAATCTTGGATGCGTAGAGTTTTACCAGAGTTGCTTCCATCTGACCTTTGTGGTCGTCTAGAAGTTTTGCCACATGGTTGGTGTACTGGCGAGTAGCTTGGATGATCATTGCCATCTTTGCAATTTTATATTTTGTTAAATTATAATCAAAGATTGGCTTCTTGAAAACCTGTCTTTCTTGAGCATAGCGGTAGGCGGCTTCCATTGCGGCTTGCATCACACCGTTGGCACGAGCTGCAGTCTGAATTCTTCCACCTGCAAAACCTTCCATCTGGTAATAGAAGCCTTTTCCACGACCTTCTTCACCGCCCAATAGATTTTCTTTAGGAACGAAGAAATCTTCGAAAGATACTTCAAAGGAGTGCATTCCTCTGTAACCGATAGTTCCAATTGCTTTTCCTTCAATGGTTCCACCGTTTGGAATCTCTTGCTTGTATTTGAATTCGTGACCGGTAAAGCTTGGCTTCTCAGCAAGAAGAATGGAGAGACCTTTATGCTTGAGGGAAGGATCTGATTCAGTTCTGCAAAGTATCAGTAAAAGATTCGCATATCCGGCAAATGTACACCATGTCTTAACACCATTTATAACAAATCCACCTTCTACCTCTTTTGCTGTAACAGAAACACCCGCAACATCGGAACCATGATTCGGTTCTGTTACCATAATCCCACCCATTAGTTCACCGGATGCAATCTTAGGCAGGAATCTATCCTTTTGCTCTTGAGTTCCTCCGCTAAGTAATGCCTTGGAAAGAATTTCAGGGCGAGTAATAAGAGAACCGGCAAGACCCAAAGAACCTCTGGACAATTCTTCCGTTACAACTAACATAGAAATATTGTCAGGTTTATCATCCGGCTGAATACCACCGAATTTTTCAGGAATGCAAAGGCCGAAACAACCCATGTCACGAAGACCTTGTATGATTTCTTCGGGGATCATTTCATCATGTCTATGGACATGTTCTGCGTGAGGTGCCACTTGGTTCTTTGCAAAATCTTCAAATGCTTCTCGGAAGGATTCGTGATCATCGTTCAATCCATAAGAACCAAAATGTCCTTTTTCTTGGATTTTATCCATGATTTCTGTGTAATTATCGATTCCCATTGCAGATTCGATGAAACTATTGATTTTATCCGAAAATAGAGATGTTTCCATTTCTTCTAGGGTCAATTGGTATTCTCTAGGTCTCTGGGAAATCTCGGATCTGATGTGAGAAATGGTCTCTGCAGCAAAAACTACAGCCATTTTCTGCTCTAAATCAGAAGTTTTGAAGGATTCATCCCATGCATAGCGTACGAAATGTGCAGCGATTTCTTGTTCTGCCTTCATCCAAGCAAGTTGGTAGAACACCAATTGGTTTTCGTCCATCTTAGGAACACTAACTCTGCCATTGTCAGAGCATTTTTGGGCGAGTCTCTTGGTTATTTCCAGTAGTATATTGGCAGAGGAAGCAAGGACCTCTTCTGCGAGGGCTTTATCTAGTCCGATTGTTGCTGTTGTCATGGCTGATCCTTGGAATAATTTATTCTTTTTCCAGTTTTTTTTGTGATTTTTCCTTGTCATGCCAAAAAATTTCATAAAAAGAGAAAGAACATCTCGGAAAAATATATTTTTGTTGTATGAATTAGACTGATTTTGTTTTTAGAGAAATACTAATCAGGAGACATCATCGTGATTGCCAAAAGACTTATTCTAATATTCTTGATTCCATTATTTGGATTTTGTCAGAAATCCAAAAATAATGACGATCTCCTTATTTTATTGGCTTTATTTTCAACAGCACAGTTACCTAATTCCGGAGTAAATTTGTGTACCGGACCAGCCAATGGCACTTATTCCAAAACAGGACAAGCTTTGGATCAAGGTTTTCAGGATTCCAATAGAAAAACACTTAATCTCATATCAACCAACGGTACTTTGGAAAATTCTACAAAACTCCTAAACGATGAGTGTAAACTTGCGATTGTTCAAGAGGATATATTTTTACATATTGCAGACAATAGCAGTGAATCCTCTTCACTCAAACTCTCCGGTATGATGGAAATTTTGCTCCCCTTGCATAGAGAACCGGTTCATGTATTGGTAAATAAGAGTTCTTCTATCAATAGCATTGCCGACTTTTCCGGAAAAACAATCAATCTGGGACCTCAAAATTCAGGAACCTACCTAACTGCACAACAGTTACTAAAAGGCAGAGGATTGACTTTTACGGAAAGAAATGATCCTCCTGAAGTTGCTGTAGATAAAGTTGCAAACGGAGAGTATGATGGAACCTTCTATGTTGCGGCGGCTCCCATAGCGGCATTGTCGGCTCTACCTTCAACTGCTAATGTTAAGTTAATTCAAGCAACTTTGAATCCGGGAAGCACCAACGATTGGTACGAAGCCGATGGAAGGATTGAATCGGGAATCTATTCTTGGCATACTACAACTTTAGAGAATAATATATTCGTTAGATCTTTATTGGTAAAATCTGTTTCTTTTAATGACATTTCAGTGAATGAGTTTCTGGATGCAAATTTTGATAATGCCTCCGGTTTTGCATCTCGTTTTACCCAAAGCTTCCAAGAAGTGAATCGAAAAAATGCTGAGGTAGTTTTCAAGAAACTTCCTCTGGCTTGGAATTATGATGCTGTTTTAAATATTAAAAATATTCCACCACCGGGATTGTTCCAATCCAATTTCTGCGCGGGTGCGGCAGGCGGTACCTATGATGCAATTGCAGATGATTTAATTCCGGTCATTGAAGCCGCAATGGGTTTAAAACTATCCAAAAAGAATACTACCGGCTCCATTGAAAACGCAGTGGGTCTTTTTGATGGAACTTGTTCTTTTGCTTTGGTTCAAGAGGACACATCATCTTATTTAGCGAACCATCCATCTAAACTCTATAATGTGGCTTCCCAGGCACATAGAAGCATACTTCCCCTATATTATGAGGATGTATTATTTTTGGTAAAAACCGGTGGCGGAGATCCAATCACATCTTTTACTAAAGATGCTTTGAAAAACAAAACAATCAATCTTGGTCAGAAGACTTCCGGAACTTATGCTACAGCCGTTTCTTTTCTTGCTCAGTTGAATCTAAATCCTACGGATAACGTCGAATTCACCTACGAATCGGCTAGCAGAGGAAATGAACTTGTTGTGGAAGGAACAAATGATGCATCCTTTCAAGTCATTGCACAGGCACAATCCAATCTATCCACCGACACTGGCAAATTTCCAGATGGAGCCTCTATAAAATTCCAATTGATCCAAGCATCGGGAACTCGTTTTGGTAATTATAATAATGGGGGAACCATTCTTAACGCTAATTTTCGTAATTGGCACAATGCCGATTTGGCTAATAATGCCAGGGTGCGAGCAGTTTTTGCCTTTCCTACACGTGGTATAGCTGATACTAATATTCGAAATCTAATGGAAGAGATCTATCGAAGACAGGGAACAGGGGATCTTCCCGGAGCGAGATGGACAGGTATAACTAAAGCTTCTGCAATCACTCATTTTAGAAGTTCCAAATTTGGAACGGCAGGCTACCACCCCAAGTCTGTAGAATACTATCTGGAAGATATTCAAACTTCTAGTCGAGCTTTTCATTCTGAAGGAGGGATCCACCGATGATCTCACTAAATAAAAAAAGTCAACTTATCTCCATATTAACAATTTTGAATCTATTTCTTTTTATAGGCTGCGACCAGAATCCATTTTCCAAAAAGAAAAACAATGATAATGATCTTGCCTTGCTTTCCCTTGCTTACCTTGCCAGCAGAGGAGGGGAGCCACCTAGATTCGAGTTGAAGCAAGTGGAAACAGAAACAAGTACAGTCATTTTGGGGCACAATCATAAATTTAAATTGACCATAGTTTCCAATCAGACTATGGAAAATGTTCCGGTAGGTTTTTCCTTCGTTGAGAAGGCAGATGCTGAAAATATTGATAATACTCAGGAAAATCCCGATGCCCAGAAACAATTTTATGCAGGTTCTTATGTAATACCGGAAGTTAAACCCGGAGAAAATACATATGATGTTGTGCTTCCCACAGAAGTGGATCAGGACTACACGGGAAGCTATTATGTTGTTGCTGTGATTGATCCTTTGGAAGTTTATTCCAAAAGAGTTAAAGATACGGATGATCTGTATTTGGAAGATTCCGTTGAAGTAACTGTAGACTCTTCCAAGCGTGAGACTCAAGATCTGGGTTTGGAAGATTTGGTAGTAAATGATGACGTGTTGGTTCTTCCTTTGACAGATGAAAATTCTCTGCTGAAAGGATCGGTAGGAGTTCGCTCATTTGCCAAGAACTATAACAATGCAAGATTGAATTTTAAATTAATCGCACCCGGTGGGACAGAACGTAATCTTAGGGTCTGGGATGGAGAAGCCAATGGATTTTCATCCACTTATTCGGTACCGTTTGTAAGAACGGATTTTCCTATCAATGTGGATTATGGATTGGATTTCAATGAGGCGGATACAAAAACTTTTATTGATACCCATACCTCGGCAGCCGGAAGTTATACTTTTCAGGTTGAAGTAACTATATCCGGTGATGGCAGCTTGGAAAATATCAACCAAGCCAGGACTCTTCGCAAGTCTTTCACGATTGTTAAAGAAGTCCAAGCTATGGTTAGAAACGCGGGTGAATTGCGTTGGCAAGCAGGCTACAATAAGAGTTCCTACAGTGGGGAATTTGGCAGTAATTTTTCCTCTCTTGCCAAGGCAGGACTCACAGCGGCTGATGGTGCTTACGCCAGAGCAGAAGGGCTTGCCAGCATTAGAGTGGTAGGTTTTAATGCGGAAATATTAAAAGGGCATTTACAATTATTTATCATTCCACAGACGTCCCGGTATGGTGGAGATATGGAATTTCGGTTTGTGGGTTCTAGAGTGTTCTACCGAGGAATAGACCGTGGATATGATTTTTCCAGAGGAAGAGACTGGAATATATTTAAGCGTTACGAAAAATCAAAAACCGTCATTGTTAAGATTGTACCTGTTACCATGGTCGCAGGAATGTCGGGAACAATAGGCTTCACAATAGGAGCAGAGCTTGCCGAAACTACTTTTCAAATTAACGCAGGACCTTATCTTCGAGCGGGAGCTTATGCGAGTGCCGCAGTGAATGCATTTGTTGCCAGTGCGGGAATTCGTGCCAATCTTTACCTATTGGATTCTGATTTAACCAGTATAGCCACAGCTTCAGTTGCTGTGAGTGGTAGAACAATTTCAGGTACGCTTACGCAGAGATCAGATCTGAATTTTACCGGTCCAAATGGAAATATTCAATTATTCGCAGAGTGGGTTTCGGGTATCAAAACATGTTGTGCTTGTAAGAGAATTTTTGGAAAAAGACGATGTTTTGCTTGTTGGCCTTGTGGGGTGAATAGATCCTCTGCATCTCTGAACATCTGTAGTTTTCAGTCTTGGAGATACAGTAAAACTTTGTTTAACAGAAGCCAAGGTACGAGTGTTAGCTTTTAATATAAATTTTCAAAAATATTTACTAATTTTTTCTATTGCAATCTTCATTTTGGGGATTGCTATATACTTTTTATTTCCTTGGGGAGTGCAATATGTATGGAACCAAGGAGATAGACAGGTTTATGATTTTAGCTACCAAGTGAAAATACGAGCCAGACCATCTCCCAATATGGATTGGACTAAATCCGAAAACCAACTGGAGGGGAAATTAAATCTCTATGTCTATTCGGCTGATTCCAATATGGTTCGCTTGGGAATACAGCTAAGTCCTGTAAAGTATTCGGAGAATGGGAAACCCAATCAGCTATACAATTCATTGTATTCGCAATTGTTTTTGGTCGAGATGAAACCCGATGGAAGAATTGTATCTTATCGATTCCCGAACACTATTTCCAGACAAGAAGAATTGGCTCTTTCGGAAATAATGTATCAGTTCCAAGCTACTTTAGATTCCCGTTCCCAAACTTGGTCGATTTTGGAAAAAGACTCCGAATCTGAATTTTATTCTGAATACAAGATTATGGATTCAGATATTCATAAAAGTAAATCAAAGTATATAGATTCCTCAATCGATGTATTGAAATACGAAGGAATCTTTCGTTTGTCGGAGAATCTATCTTGGTTGGAATCGGCTTTCATTGAAGAGAACCTTTTGTATCGAAGAGAAAATGTAATCATTATGGAAACGAATACATTGGTTTCTCTGAATTATCTACAAGGCGAATCGAATCTCTCGGCAGGTATTTGGCAGAATACGGATTGGTCACAAGTGGTGTCTGAATTCTCTCAAGGGGAGAAAGAAAAATTATCCATGGCTGAGAAAAATAGATTGGAAGCTGTTCGAAAATCAATTCCATCTTCGGCATGGAATCAATTGATTCGCAAATTGAACCAGGATCAGGATTATGAAACTTTAAATAGGATGAGAGATTTTTTCATTCTTTATCCTGAAGAACTGACAAAAGTAGAAGGAATTTTAAAGAGTGGCACATTGAATGATACCGCACAATCTGCACTCATACATGTCTTGGAACTTGCAGGAACAACGCAGGCTCAGAAAACTTTGCTTCAATTGGCAGATAGTACATCCATTTCAGAAATGAATCGAATTAGATCTGTGATTGCTGTGGGTGATGTTGTTTCTCCGACAGAAGAAACCATCTCCGGATTGAGCAAGTTGACAGAAATACGAAATTCTGATATTTCGAAAGATTTGTCCAATTCGGCAATTCTATCTCTGGGAAGAATTGCTTCCACTGCTAAAAGTATTTCCGATTCTACAATTTTAGAGGGAGCAAAGTCAATAATTCATAACAAATTAGATGATCCCAAGCTGGAAACAGAAGCCAAATCTGCAACCATACGTGCTGTAGCCAATACGGGAGATCGAGGTTTATTCGAAAAGGCTTCTCAGTATATGGAATCTTCAGATAGCAATCTTCGAATAGCGGCGGTTTCTATACTGGATGCGTCTACAAACCCTGCCGATGGATCAAAATTGAATCAACTCTTTACAAAAGAAGAAGAGTCTAGAGTTAGAGAAGAAATTCTTCGTGTTCAATTGAATCGTTCTCCTGACCCGGATACATATCAATTGATAGAAAAATCATTTTCCCAAGAAAGCAATACGAACAATAGAATGCTTATGGTGGATTACCTTGCTAAAAACAAATCCATAGGAAAGGATAGCAATCAAAAGTTAGAATCCATTCTGAAAAATGAAACTGATCCGGATGTAAGGGCAAAGCTTTATAAAGCCATACACTCCCGAAAATACAATCCTTGATTCCGAATTGCAATTTAATTCTAAGATTTTTCTGACCTTAACCTAAGGGAATTCCCCACAACTGTCAGGGATGAAAGAGCCATAAACACAGCACAAATTACCGGTGCCATGAGCCCCATAGCCGCCAGTGGAAGCATTACGGAATTGTAGGCGAAGGAGATGCCCAGATTTTGTTTGATAACACGCTGAGTTTGTTTGGCATACTCTATGGTTTTGGCAAGAGTGGTGAGGTCGTTATGAACTAAAATAATGTCTGATTTATCCAAGCTTAGATCTGCGGCAACACCCATGGACACACCGATATCAGCTCTTGCCAAGGCGGCACTGTCATTGATGCCGTCTCCGACCATAGCTGTAATATGATTTTGCTTTTGTTCGGAACTGATTGCTTCCAATTTTTTTTCTGGGCTTACTTCGCTAAAGAATTCTTTAATTCCAACTTGATTGGCAAGTTTTTCTACAACTAACTTTTGGTCACCGGATAATAATACTACTCGGGGAATGATCTTTTGGAGAAAATCGATAGCATCCTTACTTCCCTGTCTAAGTGTATCTGTCATCTCCCAATATCCCAGATACTTTTCGTTAGCCGAGAGATAGATGCGGTTTCGGGAAGATTCGTCCTTGGTTCCTAAAAATTTAGCCGATCCCAATTTTGTATTGTATACTTGCCCCTTCCACGTTATGGTTCCGGTCATACCAAGCCCCGCTAACTCTTGGATAGCAACCGGATCATTTGTCAATTCGGTGGATGTTAGAGATATTTCACGAACCAGGTTTTTAGCGATTGGATGAATGGAGAATTTCTCCAAGTGATAGGTTAGAACTTTCGCAAGTTGGATATCTGCAAAATTCCAATCGGTGATTTTCAATTTACCTTCGGTAATGGTTCCGGTCTTATCCAAAAAAATTGTGTCGAGTCGAGATATGGTCTCAATGCTATCGGGATTTTTAATAACAACTCCCTGCTTGGAATTGCGGATATGATTCATTACCAATGCAGTGGGCACGGCAAGTCCGAGTGCACAGGGACAAGCTACAATCAGAACGGCAATGGTATTGATGAGTGCAGTCTCCAAGCTCACACTGAAAGTGTAGAACCAAATTAGAAATGTGCCTATTGCCAATAGCAAAACCAGGGAAATGAAGTAGGTGGATATTCGATCTGTAATTCTTTCTAACTTGGGCTTTTCTCCCATTGCTTGTTCGATGAGAATTTTCAGTCTCGAAAGAGTGGAGTTTTTAGAATCCGATTCAGCTGATATTCGAATCGGATTGCCTGTGTTAATGGAACCGGCAAGCAATGTATCTCCGTGGTGCTTGGTGATTGCCTCGGATTCTCCCGTAAGAAATGACTCATCCAAGTAGGACAACTCGTCCAATAAAATACCATCTACGGGAATTCGTTCTCCATTTCGAATGAGAACTACCATTCCTTTTTTTATCTCGGATGTTCTTACAATTTTTTCTTCCCCTCTACCTATGCCTTCCGGTAGTACAGTCGCTACTTCAGGCAGACCTGCAAGTAGACCGGATAATTTATCGCCGGCACGGATTCGCGCATTGTCTTCCAAGTATTTTCCCAGTAGGATGAAAAAGTATATCATACAAACCGAGTCGAAATACACCTCGCCTCTATCCGTTAAGGTTACATAAATGCTGTAAAAGTAGGCGAGTGATATTCCCAGAACCAGTAAAAAGTCCATGGAGAGTCGCTTTTGTTTCAATCCATTCCAAGCACCAACTAAAAAAGGATATCCGGAATAGAAATATACAGGAGTTGCCAATGCCCAGGAAAGATAATGCAATAGACGTTTCCATTCCAATTCAATTCCTGTGAAATATCCGGCATAGAGAGCTGTGCCGAATAGCATGATATTTCCAAAGCAAAAACCGGCAATCCCCATTCGAATCAAGAGGCTCTTGTTTGATTTATTCTGAAGACTGTCCTTCCAGGGTGAATACAATCGGGGAAGGTAACCTATGGATTCTATGATGAGAAAGATTTCGGATAGGTTTATTTTTTGGGGATTGTAGTGGATCTGCGCTCTACCGGTGGCAAAATTGATTCTAGAACTATTAATTCCTTCAGTTTGATTCAGAACTTTTTCGTTCAACCATACACAAGCAGAACAATGGATATTAGTAATTGTTAGATGGATCTCCCAATTGGTCGGATCAAGTTCTCGAATATACTCTTCGAAAACCATTTCTCCATTTAGATATTCTTCTCGGATTCTTCTATCATCCTCAGGTGTTTTCACCGGTGCAATAGCGGAAGATCCACGAATATCGTAAAATTTGGAGTTGCCGGATTCTAAAATTATCTTGGAAACTGTATGGCAACCATGGCAACAGAATTCCAAATTATCAGACTCTCGCTTCCAGACAATATTGGTATTATCCGGAATGGGAGAGTTGCAGTGATAGCAGAGTTTACCGTGATTATCTTTGGACAACTACTTTAATGGTTTTACTTAAGGTTCTTCCCTTATCTGTTGCTTTGATTGTGAGCATCCACTGACCTAATTCCGGGATCTGAACGTTGGCTTGGTATTTTCCTTGTCCGATGTTTTTCATTGGAAAAGTTTCATTGAATTTAAATGTTGCTCCCCTCTCTCTGACAATACTGATTTCGGCTGTGTCCAAATCTTCCCCTGACTTGGTAAAATGGATCACAACATCATTGTCACCTCTTTGCAAGGGCAATCTATCCTCGAAAAGTGCAGATTGTATATTGTAGCCTTCTTGTTTCATGATCTTGATATCTTCCAAAACCTTTTCGTAGTTCAATCCTTTCTCATAATAGTTGGGATCCACCACAGGTTCATGACCATCCATTGCAACATTGATAGTAATGCCGGTTGCAATAAACAAGCATATGAAAATGAAGCCCATGGCATAGAAGGCATAACGAACGGATTTATCTAATTCTTTAAATTTCATAACTATCTCATTCCCATTAAATCAGCAGGAAGGGTAAAGGGAACCTGTTTCTCTTTATAAAATTTAGGATTCTTTGGATCTACAAATCGTATCATAATAAAATGACTACGATTTGCGATGTCTTCCTTGCTTAGATTACCGGACTCAACAATAATCCTAAGATCTAACATACTATTTTGAGGTAGTTGTATAGTCTGAGTTTCATCTCCTCCCACTCTAAGAATTGGTTCTTCGGAAAAATCCTTACTGACGAGTTGCACCTGAAGATTTTGATCTTCCAGACTGATGTTTTGCAATTTTACATTGTAAAAATTTCTAACTTTATTTTCGGGAATTACCATCGGTTGTATATTTCTGTCAGGTAATATCGATACATACAAGGGAACTCTATTGTACAATAGATAGGTTGCGGAAGTCAAAACTCCCAAAAGAAGTATTGCATAGAGAGCGGTTCTGGGACGTACCCATTTCACTTTAGCTTCTCGGTTCTCGACTTGATCTTGTGCCATATAACGAATTAAAGATTCTTTATCTTCACGAGCCATGATGGGAGTGCAGGCATCCACACATTTGCCACAAGCAATACAACCGATCTGAACACCGTCTCGAATATCAATTCCGGTGGGACATACCACCACACACATATTACATGCTATGCAATCACCTATTTTTTCTTTTCCTTTTCTTCTAGGCTCTCCACGCACATAGTCGTAGGTTACATTGTAGGACTGATCGTCCATTAGAACTGTTTGGAACCTTGCATAAGGGCAGGCGTATTTGCAGAATTGTTCGCGAACAAATGCCATATCCCCATAGAATGTAAAAGTGAAAAATGCGGTGAAGTAGGGCCATAGATTCCCTTTGGCAAATACTGTTCCTGATTGAATCTCACTGATCATGATATAAGGATCAGCAAAATAGGCAATCCAGGCAAGGGATCCCAATAGGGCGAATCCAATCCAAGAAACATGGATCAGGACTTTTTTGTAAAGAGGAGCATCTTTTTTACCGTACTTCTTGCCGGCAATTTTTCTGCCAATCCAATCGAATGTATCAGTAAAAACAGTTTGTGGACAGGCCCATCCACACCAGACTCTTCCCACAAGAGATGTGAAGAAGAAAAGAGATAGACCTGCTCCAATTAGAAACAACCAAAGAAAGTAACCTTCCATAGGAATGAAAATATTTCCTAGAAGGTAGAACTTCCTTTCGGGAATATCAAGACGAATGAAAGGATGTCCATTCCATCTAAGCCACGGTAAACCAAAATAAAGTGGTATCAATACCGCGTAAGCTAAATTTCGTAAACTTCGAATCTTTCCTTTCTGTTCTCTTGAAATAATCATAAATTAGCCCTCCCGGGGCAGCCCACATGGGCGAAAAACTACTTTGGTTGAAGAGTATCGTTCTTGCTGGCAAGCCATGCCATTACTTGATAAACTTTTTCAGAACCTAGTGAGTTTTCATGAGCAGGCATCGGTCCACGACCTAACTTGGCTTGCTCTACGCCAATTCCTTTCATGATAAGGTTGTAAACAATCTCATCTTTATTGCCGTGAATCCATTCTTTATCAACCAAAGATGGACCTACAACTCCCTCAGCGTTTAGACCATGACAGGCGGCACAAACTGCTTTATAGTTCTTTTCACCTTCTGAAATTGCTACGCTATCGCCACGAAGAGGGTTGGACCCATCCTCACTGACCACGGCTTTTGCCGGAGGAAATTTCTCCTCATGCTCTGCCACTTGCGCGGCATAGTATTCTTCTGTCCCCCAGTTGGAGAAACCGTGAAAGTAGATTGCATAACCTACTCCAATTACTATCATATATACAAATATATGTTTGTACCAAGCCGGAAGATCGTTCCCGGCTTGAATGATACCATCAAATTCTTTTTCTTCGTGTTGCTGAGCCATTGAATTAATCCTCCTCAAGCATCCTATACTTAGGTTCTTCCAACTTGTCTTTTCTCTTCTTGTTATATACATAAAAGAAGACGTATCCAACTGCGATTATCAGAATTGGCAATCGCAGAGATTTATAAAGAATTAGAAGATCTAGTTCGTCCATAATTTACCTACTTAATAGCCTTAGCTAATTCAGCACTGTCCTTTCCCAATCTTAACAGGTATGCAACGAGTGCATCCCCCTCAGTCTTCCCGCTCACTGACAGTGGAACTGAATCCACATCAGATTTAGTATAGGGAACCCCTAAGACCATGAGACCTTCAATGTGATTTTGAAGTTTCTTGGCATCAATTACAGCATCCTCTTCAAATAACCAAGGATATGCAGGCATAATTGATCCGGGAGAAGTTTCTCGTGGGTTGATCAAGTGTCGCTTTTGCCAATCGGCTGATGGTTGGATCTGTGACTCATGAGCTAGATCCGGACCGGTTCTTTTTGATCCCCAAAGGAATGGGTGCTCGTATTGGTGTTCACCCGCTTTGGAGTAACCATCGGGACCATAAGCCTTCTGTGGATCGAAACGGTCCACTTCCCATTTAAAAGGACGGATCATCTGAGTATGACAGTTGTTGCATCCTTCTTTTTGGTAGATGTCTCTACCTGCAAGTTCGAGCGGAGTGAATGGCTTCACTGTTTCGATTGGAACAACCGTTCTTGAAAGAAAGAACGGTGGAATCAATTCGAACAACCCTCCTATCAAAATAGCAACGAAAGTATAGACGGAGAATTTTACTCCGTCACTTTCCCACTTGGAAGCAAATTTTTCAAACCATGTTAGTGGTACGTCAAATATTTTCATTATTTTGTTGCTCCTTCTTTGATCCTTAGATCAATTTCTTGGAATCCACTTCCTGCAGTTTTAATGGTTTTAACGACATTATAAACCATCACTAACAATCCTGCGAAGTAAAGAACTCCCCCAACTCCTCGTGCAAATCGGAAAGGCTTGAGCACTTCAGTGATTGCAACCCAGTTAGGATACATTAAGAAACCTTTATCGTCAACTGCTCTCCACATACTACCTTCAGTAATACCTGATACCCACATAGAGATGATATAGAGAAGAATACCCAGAGTCGCTAACCAGAAGTGAGTATTGGCTAGTTTCTCGGAATACATATTGGTATTCCAAAGTCTAGGTACTAGATAGTAAATGGCGGCAAAAGACATCATTCCTACCCAACCCAAAGTTCCGGAGTGAACGTGTCCAATGATCCAGTCGGTGTTGTGTCCCAAAGAACTTATGGTTCTAATGGAAAGCAAAGGCCCTTCAAAAGTAGACATACCATAGAAAGTAATACCAACAAGCATCATTTTAAGAACGGCATCCGTTTTAATTTTTTCTTTTGCTTGTGTTAGAGTTAAAAATCCGTTCAACATACCACCCCAGGACGGCATCCAAAGCATGATACTAAAGACCATACCGGTGGTCTGCAACCAATCAGGTATCGGAGAATACAATAAGTGGTGAGGACCTGCCCAGATATAAACAAAGATCAAACTCCAAAAGTGAATGATGGACAATCTATGAGAGTAGATAGGTTGCTTGATATGTTTTGGGAAGAAGTAATACATTAGTCCCAAGAAAGGTGTTGTTAAAACAAACGCTACTGCGTTGTGTCCATACCACCATTGAATATTGGCATCATAAACACCTGAAAAGATAGAATATGATTTCATCAACCCAACAGGAAGAGACAAATTGTTCACAACAAAAAGAAGAGGGACAGTCACAAAGGATGCTATATAAAACCAAAGAGCTGCATAGAGTTGTTTTTCTTCTCTAAAGGCAATGGTAGCGAACCAATTGAATATAAATATTAGAAACCATACCACGATCAGTAAATCGAGAGGCCATTCCAATTCGGCATATTCTTTTGATTGGTTAAATCCCAATGGTAAAGTGATAGCAGCAAGGACTATAGTAAGGTTATAAAGTCCTAGGTGAATTGCCGCTAGTTTATCGGACCATATTCTGATCCGCGTTAATCTTTGGATCATGTAATATCCGGTTGCGAATATTATACTTAAGGCAAATCCAAAAATAGCCGCATTTGTGTGTAGTGGTCTCAATCTACCAAAACTGAAGTAAGGTAAATCAAAATTCAACTGCGGATATACGAGCTGAAATGCAATCCAAACACCGATCAACATGGAGGCAATTCCCCAAACGATGGCTGAGATTACAAAACCTTTGACTATCCAATCATTGTATTTTGTAGTGGTGGTCATATGACTCTCCGAAAATTCATTCTTTACTCCAGGTTATGGAAAGATTCTAAAAATGCATTCAAAATTTAAGAATCTTGCTTCTTTGTAGGCTTGATTTTTGTCAATGAATAGTGTAGAAATTAGTTCGTTATATAAGAGGGATTTTAAAGATGTATTCTATATGATTTTTAGAATGATCCGCAATAATTTTCGCTTTCATCTGTTTGGAATTGGCTTCCAGGATGGATTTGGCGAGAGATTCCATCTCTACCCAAGCGTAATCCTCATTGTGATCGGATATTAGGATCATTTTTATCGAAATAGATTGGCTCATACCTTTGCATTGGATTTCAAGATGAAAGCCTGATCCATTATTGTTTAGTAGATTCCTTACCATATGAGAAAAAACTTCGCTCATACATAAAAGAATGGGAGATGCCAACTTGGTTTGAATCAAAATTCCAAACGAATCAGAGTAAAATTCAATCGGAATTGACAAATCATGCTTGAAAAGCATGGAACTTATGTAATTAATATAGTCTTGAATAATTGTCTTCAGCTCAATTTCATGCGTGAATGGATCTTCACTCAATCTGTTTTGTATTATCTCAATTGCATGTATTCTGGAAATCATTCTATCAATGAGAGCTTGCTTCTCCGGATTTTGAGTCTCATTGCTCTCTAGATCCAATAGGCTGAAAATGATTGTCATTTGATTTTTAACTCTATGGTGAATTTCTCGAATAGCTCGCTCATATTTTTCTCGATTCTCCTCTTTGGATTCCGGAAGGGAATTCCAGAAAAAGACAACATAATACCTAGAAGAAGAGTTGGGAACAAGTATTGTCTGAATGGAAAATTGATTGTATCTACCCTTGGTGTTATTGCTTTTTAAAGCCAGATTTTTTCGGACCGGCTTTTTGCTCTCTTTATGTTCAGAAATTATTTCTAGAATTTCTCCTGCAAATTCGGAATTGAAAACCTCTGGAATCTTATATGATAATGAGCCTTCTTTCAGTTCAATATATGATCTGAAATTGTCGGAAATTTCAATGAGTACCTCATCTTCTGATATAAGAGCGTAAGCGATATCTTCAGTGTGAAAAAAAGATCTTCTTATGATATTTTCAAAATTGTTCTCATCCGGTTTGATGTAGCGAAAGGGTGTGTAAACTGTTTTTTTTGTTGCAGGAGTTAAATCATTCCGTTTCTGAAATGCTGTATAGTTTTTATTTTCATGGTTAGTTTTGAATAAATGATTGAGTTCAAAATTCAAATTAGAATCAAGCTTAAGAAGCAGACCATTGGATCTTAAGGATTCAAAGTATTGTCGAATGATATGATTTCGTTTAATTCCGGAAAAAATTTCCCATAAGTCATTGACTAATATTAAATCAAGGGACTTGATCGGTATATCTATCAAAGGATCATGGTTGGCAAATATGGAACGAAGCCTTATTTCCCGCTTCATCTCCCAATTTCCAGAATCACTCTGAATGAAAAAATTTTGAATCCAGTCTTTTTTCATAATCAATTGATTGGATTCATTCAATCGATTGGATCTAAGATCACTCAGTTTATCTTTGTTTGGGTGAGTTATATAGAAATGATAACTTTCAATAGTGTTCTCAACCCGAAAAGATTCCAAAATGCAATGGAAGATTAAATAAATACTTCTATTTGTGCATAAGGGGAACCATGCTTTAAAAACTGATATGTTATTTTCGATGATATAATCACGAATAGAAGTGCTGAGTTCATCTACATTCAGATTGGGAAGTTGATATTGTTTCAGGTTATAAAGGTAATTCCAATAAAATTGGTCAGCTTCAGAGGGATGGCTGTCTAAAAATTTTCGATAATCAACTTCGTTTATTTCCAAATCAAGAAGTCTGGTCTCTATTTTTTGCTTGATGTAAGGATAATTGAAGGAAAATAAATCTATATCCCTATGCTTAGATAGTTCATCGATTACTTTGGATATTGCGTATTCTTTTTCCAATAAAATTACCTTACTTCCCCTATATAATTATATTACCACAGACTTCTTTTTTTCTTTTTGCAATTTTAAAAAATCTATATAATCTCCTTCACTCATGGGCTTCCCATACAAATAACCTTGAATCTCGTTGCATTTCAGCCCTCGAAGTAAGCTTGCTTGTTCTTCCGTTTCCACACCTTCTGCAACAACCGATATCCCAAGTTGATGGGCTAATGTGATAATAGTTGACACAACAGTCATGTCGGCTGGATTCATTAGCATTGTGTGTATAAATGATTTATCTATTTTCAATGTATCTAGAGGGAGTTTAGTAATATATTTTAAAGATGAGAATCCTGTACCAAAATCATCGATCGATAGACGTATTCCTAATTTTCGTAAAGAATCTATAGTTTGAATGGTTCTCTCGATATTATTCAGAATTGAATTTTCGGTTATTTCAATGTCCAGACCATGATTGCGAAGGGATTCATCATGTTGGGATAGTATAGATTCAACTAACTCTAGAAAGTCTTTGTGACCGAATTGAGTAGCAGAAATATTTACAGCAATTCTAGGAGGTTCTAGATCCATGGATTGCCATTTTTTGTATTTTTGTAATGCATCCATAATCGCAAAGCGCCCAACTTCGTGGATAAGTCCCATGTCTTCCATAATGGGTATGAAAATATCCGGTCCGATGAATACATCCCTGTGCATACATCTAATTAAGGCTTCCGATCCGGTAAGATTTTTCTTGAATGAATCAAATTTTGGTTGGTAATAAAATTCAAATTCTTGGTTAGCGAATGCTTGACGAATCTGATTTTCTAAATTTTGTTCCGCAACAAATTTCAAATTCATGTCCGTACTGAAGAAGGTAAATAATTCTTTGGTTATCTTGGAGCGGTTTCTTGCATCTTCTGCATACTTCAAAAGTGAATCTGCGTCTTGAGCATCGGTAGGATATTGCGAGATACCAAACCTTCCTGATATATGAAAGCTTTGATCTTCTATAAGGTAGGGTTCTGAAAAAATGAGATCGTTGAAAGAATGTAAAATCTGCAATAATTCGGAAGATGAATAGTCTCCTTCTAGAAATATGGCAAAATGATCTCTTTCTAGATGACCCATATAAAAATTGGAATCGGAATATTCATAAAATCGATCTTTTACTTTCTGTAGAATCATATCTCCCACTCTTCTTCCGATACTTGAATTTATATTTCTAAATTTTTCAAAATCAAAAACAATCATATTTCCCCTGTTAAGGGATTTTTTTAATCTTCTTAAGATCGTTTCCACATTTTCAAGAAAGTTATTACGATTGGGGAGTGCTGTCACAGGATTAAATTTACTTAGAAATAGAGCTTCCATACTGGTTTGAATATGGTTCAATGCGAATGAAATATCTGCGGAAAGTTCATTCAATAATTTCAATTCAGTTTCATCGAAAAAGTTGGCTTCCTTCGAATAAAGTGAAAGAACCACAACTACTTTGCAATCCACAATAATAGGTAAAACTATCATTGAGCGAAAACCTAGTTGCATGGCAATTTCCCTTCTGGGGCTTTGAGTCGGGCAAGCCTGAGTGAGTTCATTGGAATAATGAGTTTTTTTATCGCGGACAGATTGACTGATAAGTCCCTTACCGGATAAGACATTACATATTCTTACAGCTTCGAATGACTTTAGATCCTCTTTGTTTTTAGAATCCCCCACTATGTATTCAATGGTATCTTCTTTCTCATGATAGATATCTATAACAGCCATATCAAAATTTCCAAATTTCACAGATATTCTGACTGTTTCTGAGAAGAGCTCTAATTTAGGAGGAGCTTTTACGATCAAGGAATTGATTGCACTCATTACTTCATAAATTCGGTTCAATCTTTGGAGATTTTTTTCTTGGGAAATTTTTTCCGTAATATCATGACCCATACCAGATAGATAGGGCGTTCCATCTATGATGATTTTGGTTCCACTGAAAAAATATGGTATTAGTAATCCATCTTTTGTGAAAAATTTGGCTTCCACACTTGAGCTTCCCGTTTCAAATACTTTTTGGATATTTTCAGCAATCAGATCTTTATCATTTCCATGAAAAAGATCTAAAGGATTGAGGTTCAGCATTTCAGATGCGGAGTATCCGGATACCTTGATGAATTGTTCATTCCACGAATGAAATCTTCCTTCCGAATCAATTAAATAAAAGATCCCGGGAAGAGAGTTCAGTAGCTGTTCCATAGAAACAGCTTTGGGTAAATTTTCATCACGATAATTCATATTTTCTTATTGAGCTAAATAGTCAGTTAAGATGGTGTGAATCTTTAATGTTCCATCATCAAAATTAGAATCCTTCATAATATTAGATTTATTTTTTATTTCTGTCAAGCAATTTGCAAAAGAAAAATTCAATAAATCTTTTTGTGTTATATAGGATGCTAAAAAATTCCGATTCAATTCTTCCACCAAATAGGGATATTCCGCAAAGTCTCCTCTATCTGTATAGATAATAGGTGAATTGGCTAAAATACATTCACTGAGAATTCCATAACCCGGTTTAGTTACAATATAATCACAAGCAGTGACTAAATTGGGGTAGTAGCAAGAAGGAACATCGATAACCTTGTTATGCTTTAAACTCGGAAGATTGTTTACTACTATTCGCCAGTTATCCGGAATATTTTCCCAATTCCAATCCATGCCATCCAGTCCGTAGGCTCCAAAAGAAAACAGAAAATAGATTTCATTTTCCAAAAATCCAAATTCCTTTCTTGCTTCCTGCTTGGAAAGGGTGGGTTTTCTGCCTACCAATCCCAGATTGTGTGTTTCTAAAAATCCATCCATGGGACAGGTAAAGGGAAGCAACACTGCCGCTGTGGCAAAACTATATTCCACCGCTAAAATATCGGCTATGATATGGAAGTAGGGATCGTATTTGGCAAAATTACGATAGATAAAGTCCCAAGTGAAATTCCCCAAGAATAGAGCAGGTATCTCCAATGAAACACCCAATACAAATGGCAGAGAAGATGAATCGGAAATTATAAGATCATAGTTTTTCTCTCTTGCGAATTCGGTTTCCCTCAAAATGAGAGAATTTTTATTTTTTTCAAATTCTTGGAGTTTTTCTTTGGTTAGATGAACATCCAGAGACAGAGAATCTTTTTGGATAACACCCACATCCACATTTACTTTTCGTTTTTCTAATTTGGGATGGTCATCCTTAATGAAGTCTAGTCTTTCTGTGCAGAGAGTGATAAACTCGATATCATCACGTTCCAATAAAGTTCGAATGATCTCATAAGAACGAGAGATGTGACCGTAGCCATGACTGCTTACATAGTAGAGGATTCGGTATTTTCCTTGTGTCATGAAGTAATGCTTCTCTGCCTCAGTGATTCATAGACCACAATCCCTGCAGAAAGCGCTAAGTTCAATGAATCGGCTTCCCCTTTCATCGGAATCATTAGATTGTCATCCGACATGTATTTAGCCTTGTCAGTGAGTCCATACTGCTCACTTCCGAATACCAAAGCGACTTTTCCTGTTAGGTTTATTTGCGTATAAGAGACTTTCGCCTCAGGTGTAAGGGCAAATCTTTTAAATCCTGCTTCTGCCAAACTATTCAAAATAAATTCAGTCTCACCTACATAAACCGGAAGGTGAAATAGGATGCCCGTACTGGATCGAATGACATTGGGGCTGTAGATATCGGTTCTTGGATCTGTCACAAGAATCATGCGAACACCTGCTCCTTCTGCCGTACGAATTATGGTTCCTAGATTGCCCGGCTTTTCCACTCCTTCTATAACTAAGATTATACCATCTTCAATCCTTTCGAGGAGTTTGGGCTGGAAATTATAGTCCGGTAACTTTGCAATGGCAATCAAACCATCCGGTCTATCCCTGTGAGACATTTTTTCGAATACAGATCGGGGGAATTCCCAAATAGGAACATTTATGGAATCAATCAAATCCCATTCATTGCTACCCAAGAAACAATCAGGTGATATACAAAGTATCTCCGGTTCAAATTTCGGAAGCAGTGGATTTGTTTTTTTACTTTGAAGGAAGGCACGCGTAATTTCTCTATAGCCTTCCAGAAAAATTCGCTCTTCTTTATCTCGGCTCTTTCTGTCTTTAAGTGATTGAATGTATTTAACTTTCGGATTGGAAAAGGATGTAATCTTTTGGCTGATTCTCGTATTCTTCATAGAATGGACTATTCATCAGCTAAAAAGAAAGAACAAGATCCGCCCGGATACTTTCCTCCTGATTTTTCGGGAAGGAACAATTCACCGGATTGGAATACGCCTTTGTTTTTAATTCGAGTAGACAGCATCTTTTCCAGAGACAGGGAACTATAGCCTTGGGAATGGCAAGTCAACACAACAAATTTTGGCTTGTGATTGCAGAGTTCCATTAAGGAATCGAGCAGAGCTCCCAAATGTTCTTCGATCTTCCAGACTTCGCCCTTGCTTCCTCGCCCGAAAGTTGGTGGATCTAGGATGAAACCTTGGTATGTT
>JAFIGA010000199.1 GCA_020831715.1 Leptospira sp.
CCAGGGAAATTCTAGCTCATAGTTGGACTCAAGAATTTTCCTGGACATATGTTCCGGATCCCAAGGGATTGATCGTGGCTAGAGAAGCTATTGTAAAGTACTACCTCGACAGGTATTCTTCTTCGAGTGGGTCAAATGAGGATAGCATATGGATCACATCCGGAACCAGTGAAGCATATTCGTTTTTATTCAAAACTTTAACAAAACCGGGTGATGAAGTCTTGGTAGAAATTCCCGGATATCCACTTGTTTCAGTTCTCGCTGAGTTGGAAAATTGTAGACCAATACCTATCAATTGGAGAGAGGGTGGTTCAATCTTAACCACATTAGAATCAGTCGTTTCGTCTCGAACAAAAATTCTTTGTTTGGTTTCTCCGAATAATCCCACAGGTATTTTTGTTTCTGATGAAGAATTTCTCACCATATGTGATTTTGCCAGGAAACATTCCATCGCCATAATCATCGATGAAGTCTTTTCCGATTATGGACTCGATATAAAGCAAATTAATTTCCATGATTTAGTCGGTGATAATTTGAATGTCTTTTTATTGAATGGGGTGTCTAAGATGGCTTGTCTTCCCGGTTGGAAATTGGGTTGGATCAATTATCTATCGCAATCAATTGAGGGTGAAGAAATATCCAAAAGATTGGATTGGTTGGGAGATAGTTATCTTTCCTGCAATAGTATTTCGCAAGAGCTTCTTCCCACTATTTTCGATTCTAGGTTTCTTGTTCTCAATCAAGTTAAAAATCGAATTCGTCGAAATCTTCAATTGGTTCATGAAATGCTCCAAGACTCCCATTGGTTGTTGGAATACGGAGGAGCAGGTTGGTATGGACAACTTGTATTAAATCCGAATTTTCATTCTCTTGGCAAAATTCTCAACAGGAACTCATCTCAAGAATTTTCCCTTTCGGAAAAAATTGCTCTCGAATTACTGGAAAAAGAAAATATCTTTCTCTACCCCGGAACAGTTTTTTCCTATCCCGCAGAAGATCTTATTTTTGTCATCAGCCTCCTTACCCCCGAAGATACCCTTCAACAAGCAATCACCAAACTCACGAAAATATATTAGATATCTAGTAATCTATAAGATCTCTCCTTCAGTGTAATGTATTCATATCAAACCCCTGAAAATGAGCAAGCCCTTCAAGTCGACTATTCTCCCAATCCAAAAGGAGCAAGGACATTGTCCCGACTCTTTGCACTTCCAAGCGAGCAACCTGGCGGGGCAATGTCCATGCGATTTGTAGTAGGGTAAAACCCCCTATATGATTTGGCAGTATTTTCCTGAATTGAGATTGACCATTTTAATTTATATATCAATATTAGATCACTGAATTAAATAGGAGTTCATTATGAAGTTAATTAAAAGTCTATTAATTGTGATGTTTGTTTTGGGTATGAGTGGTGGAGTGTTTGCGAATGACAGAAGCAAGTGTTTGAAAGCTTGTGATTCTCAATCTTGTTCCAAAAGCTCTCCTTCCATTTGTGCGAAAGAGAAACAAGATTGCAGAAATAAATGTCCTAGATAATATATTGTGCAGAATAATCCAATCGGAGATTATGCACTTGTTTTAGGCAAAAAAAAGCCCGGAATCTCCGGGCTTTTTTGTATAGATGAAGAGTTTTAAATTTTACTCTTCAGTCTTTACAATTTGAAATGTTACTCGTCTGTTTATCTCATCATCTTCGTCATATCCACTTACAGGTTCACCTGATCCTGCGGCAATAGTAGAAATTCTACCTGCTGGCAAACCTTGTTTTACCAATGCTGATTTTACAGCGTCAGCTCTTTCTTGTGAGTAGTGAACGTTACCTTTTTTAGAACCTTCTGCATCTTCCGGTCCGGTAGAGTCAGCATGTCCTTTTATCTGAAGAGAATATCCTTCAGGTAATTTTTCAAGTGCTTCTTTAATGAAGTTGATGTTTTCACCCGCCCAAAGATTAAAATCTTCTTTAGTTACGTCCGCTTTTTTGTAGCTAAAACCTCTTCTTCTAACACCATCAGGATATCTGTATTCTTTAAGAGTGATATTGATTTCTTCGAGTATATTTAGATCTAGGGATCTGCTTAGAGCATTACCATCGCCTTCCTCTTCAGTTGCAACTTCTTCTGTTTCTTCTTCAACCGGCTCTTTTTTGTCGGCTGATGAGCAAAATGCCAAATTGAGAGCGATGATAGAAATACCTAACAATTTAAAAATGTTTTTGAAATTCATGGATTGACCTTCCTTCGTTTACCAGATTTCATGGATTTTGAATAGATTTCAAGTTTAAAATCTGTTTTAAAGCTTTTTTTTTCAAATTAAAAAATAATGATTATTACTGCAACCGTTTCTGAAAATTACCATGATTCTAGATTAGATGTTTTTCTTGTTGAAACCTTGGGAGATGACATAAGTCGATCTTCTGTCCAAAAATGGATAAAACAAGGTTGTGTTACTTTACGAGATGAAACTATTACCAAATCAGGCTACAAAATAGAGGAAAATGATACTTTTACTGTACATATTCCAGCTAAGCCAAAAATGAACTTGGATCCTATAGATATGGAGATTCCGATTCTCTGGGAAGATGACCACTATCTAATAATACATAAAAAACCGGGAATAGCTACACATCCGGGTCCGGGTGATAGATCCATGACTTTGGTGAATGGGCTTTTGTACCAATTCAACAAGCTATCTCAAGGCTCTTCCGAGGAAAGACCGGGTATAATTCATCGCCTCGACAAACCTACGGAAGGTCTTTTGGTAATTGCCAAAAATGATAAAGCTCATGCTTTGATGGCAAAATTATTTCAAGAAAGGACCATTGAAAAAACCTATTATGCATGGGTTTTGCAAGCTCCTTTGGAGTCTGTAGGAACTATTGATAAACCAATAGCCCGACATCCTAAAGAGAGACTGAAGATGACAATCCGAGATGATGGAAGAAGATCAATCACTCATTATGAAACTCAAAAAATCATACATTCCCAAAAGGGAAGAAAATTCAGTTTATTGAAACTTAAATTAGAAACCGGAAGAACTCATCAAATACGAGTTCATTTACAGAGTATAAATTGTCCGATAGTTGGAGATCTTCTATATTCTAGATCAGGTGTAAATTACAAAAAATACGGAATGTTGCTTCTAGCCAAGAGTTTGGGCTTCCACCATCCCATCACGAGTGAGAAAGTCTATGTTGAACTTGATTTTCCTGATAGATTTTTAGAGTTTGAAAAGAATTGTTCTCAGATTTTTTGATTAAAAATTGGGCATTTTGTTTTTTCTTCACAGTAATGGCATCTGTCTAATAGTTGAGGAATAATTATGATTCGATTGAATGGATTTGTTATAATGCTTTTGCTACTATTGAATGCTTCATTGGTTGCGCAACAAAAGGATAGGTCTTTTGATCCCAAAGCAGGGGATTTAAAGGGTGATGATAAATCAATTCGCTATGCTGATAAGACTAGAGAAGGTTGTTGTAAAATTAAATATCCTTCCGGAGGATATGATTTTTTTGTTGCAACAGAAGAAGACTGTCGGCAGAATTTATACTTCGACCGTTTTTTAGGAGAGAATAATAGTTTATGTTTCCAGTGGAGAGATTAACGTTTGAATTATTTGAAAAATTTTATCCATTAGAAGCAGCATTGGGAATAGCCGGCGGAGGATGTAAAGCCTTCTACGGTTTGGGAGTGGGTCTTGAATTAAAAAAATGGGGAGTTAGATTAAAAGAGCTTTCCGGAGTGAGTGCCGGATCAGCAATGGCATTGTGTCTAGTAAGCAATGCAGAAGAAGAAGCGGTTGAATTCTTCGAAGAAATCACTCGGCGTAACGACAGTAATTTTAAGATAAGTAACTTATTTTTTGGAGAGAAAGTTTTTCCTCACGAAAGCATGTATCGAAGAACGATTCGGTATGCTATGGACTGGAACAGAATCAAGAATACAGATTTCAAAGTTTTTATTCAGGCTGTGAAGGCAATACCCAAGAAAGAAGAAAGCATCAAGTCAAAATTCGAAATAGCCAAGTTAATCGCAGAAACAGCTCAAGCATTTACAAGAGATGAAAGAGATAAAAATGCCGGAATACCATGCAACCGTATTCAAGATGTATTGAAAAAATGGAATATGACGGATGTGATTTTTACGGAAAAAGATTTTGAGAGCCCGGATATTTTGGAGCAAATAATCATGAATTCTTCTTCTATTCCTCCTGTTGTATCCCTTCAGAATGCAAAAAATGAATATTATTTGGATGGTGGTTTAACGAATAATTTAGTATTGGAATATTTCAATGAGAGAATTCCTAAGATTGGGATTTACTATGAAGACACAACGCTTATTGGAAAGAAGCCTGAAATTTTGAACGAAACCTATTTGATGAAGCCATCTATACCCTTGCCAATTACATCATTCGACTATACGAATCCACAAGGTGTAAGAGAAACCTTCGAATTGGGAAAAAAAGACGCAATTGACCAAAAAGATAAAATCCTAACCTTTCTAAGACAAAAACTATACTTAAACTTTCCTCAATTTTTCAAAATAAAATTTTAACTAATTCTTTACAATTTTCTCGATATTTTTAATATTAACTCCGAGGAAAATCATGCACTTCATTATACCAATTTTTATCTTCCTTTTTATCAATTGCGGTGGTGAGAAATCCGAGGGCATTGTTGCCGTCGAAAATAATTGGGAATATGCGGTAGCAGATCCAAACCATAGCTATTCCGACAGTTTAGATTTAGAATTTCAACATCTTGATTCAGACGAATTAGGTAGATTACACAATTTATTACCCAAAAAAATAGGATATATCTGGCTAAAAAAGAATTTTGAATGGTCGGAGTCCACTTTAAGCTCATCGCATAAATCAATTTCAATCGGTAGATTGGCTTGGGCTGATGAAACTTACTTGAATGGACAATTGATTGGTAGGTCGGGTCACTTCCCTCCGAAATCTTGGTCTGCATGGAATACGATTCGAGAATATTCTGTTCCTGATAAAGGGCTAGTGATCGGAAGAAATGAGATTTTAGTTAAACTCTACGTAGACAACGAAGGTTTCGCGTATGATGAAACTTTAATCGGAGATTCAGATACATTGGGTTCGAAACTTTTTGTGAAAAAGTTCATCAACAGCTATGTAAATGCTTATGTTGCCTTTCTCTTTTTAATCATTTCCTTGTATCATCTTCTTATATTCTTGAAGAGAAAAAAAGATATAGATAATTATTATTATGCGGCATTTGCATTTCTCTATGCTTTGTATTGCACAAATTTTTTCAGTGAGTTTTTGGCTCCCTATTTAGATATAAGTTATCTCAACTTTCAGAAATTTATATTCATTGTTCAAGCAGGAATGGTTTACTTTTTAGCGAGATTCTTTTCGGTATTTTTTAAAATCAATACCCCCAATTGGTTGCGTTTCGCTTATCTTGCTGTCCTAAGTCTATCTACAATAGCCGGTTTACTTATGCCCGACTATGGATATTTGCATAGCTATAGGGGCTTGATAGGTTTATTGCAATTTTTACCGGCATTGGTCTTCTTAATTTATTCAATAATTTATGGCTTAATGAAAAAAATACCGGAAGCGAAAGCAATGGTTTATGGTTGCATTCCATTATTCGCTGTGGTAGTTCATGATATCTCTCTTGTCGTTTTTGGATCTCAAGGTTCGATATTTCTTGCCGGTCTGGGACTTCCTTTATTTTTAGGTTCCATTATGTTCATTCTAGCCGGTAAATTTGTTGCCGTTCAAAATGAAACAGATGAATTGAATGCTACTTTGGAAGCCAAAGTAGAAGAAAGAACTGCAGAAGTAACTCAAAAGATGGAAGAAGTCCAAGCTTTAAAGATCACTCAAGACGGAGATTACTTCTTGACATCGCTTATAAATAAACCACTGTCTACCAATTTCAATAAATCGAAGTTAGTTTCTACATCTATCCTATTGAATCAAAAAAAGAAGTTCTCATTCAGAAAGAAAAATGCGGAGTTGGGTGGAGATCTCTGTATTACCGGTAATTTAAGATTTGGAGACGGCAAAGATAGATGGGTTGTATTTTTCAATGCCGATGCTATGGGGAAATCCATGCAAGGAGCGGGTGGCTCGATCGTTGCCGGTACGGCAATGAACAATATAATAGGAAGATCGGCGCGAAATGATCGTGTATTGAAAATTTCTCCGGAACAGTGGGTTGCGGAAACATATAAAGAGTTAGATTCTATATTCCAAACCTTCAATGGATCTATGCTGATTTCTTGTGTATTGGGAGTTTTGAATGAACGGACGGGGGAAATGTTTTATTTTAATGCGGAACATCCATGGACTGCAGTGTATCGGGATGGAAGAGCATCCTTTATTGAGAATGAATTGGAGCTAAGGAAACTGGGATCAGAATCGGAATTTGATTTTTCTGTTAAGCGTCATCAACTATTAAGTGGGGATGTTTTGTTTGCCGGATCTGATGGACGGGATGATATCAACTTGGGTGCTATAGGTGCTCGTGAATTGAACGAGGACGAAACTCTATTCCTAAGACTTATTGAAGAATCTCAAGGTGATTTGGAAAATCTCAACCAACTCATTGAATTTCAGGGTGAATTGACAGATGATCTTAGTGTAATCCGAGTCGGATTCCAAGAAGAATACAATCCTATAGAATTGGAAGATTCAGTAGAAGAATTCAGTATTGCCAAGGCAAAAGAATCCATACAAGCAGGCAATAGAACTCAAGCTAAATTCATTTTGGATAAAATTTGGGATGAGAACAAGAATGATATCTCGGTATTGAAACTCTTAATAAAGGTTTTATTTGATGATAAAAAATACGGTGATACGATAGACCGCATCAATGAATTCCACAAAATAAACAAAGAGACAGATCTGTTTTGGTTCGAAAAATCTGTATGCTATAAACAATTACAAGATTATGAATCCGCCAAACTAAGTGGAGAAGTATGCAGAAAGTTTCAGCCAAATAGAATTGCCAATTTAATCAATCTTGCCGATTGTTATAGAATGTTGGGTGAAGAAGAACAAGCCAGAAATCTACTACACACAGCTCTAAAAATTGAACCGGAAAATGAATCCGCATTGCGACTTTCCAGATTATTGAGTTCAAGTGGAATCAATTAATTACTATTTACAGATTTTTAGCTAAAAAGACCACGGGATAGAGAAGAGTCTTTCTTCTCTTCCCAATGAAATAGAGATTCTCTCAATTGTGGTGTTGCCCCTTCTACACTAGCGACGATTTTGGCGTCCATATTGGATGTGTAGCGTTCCGGTTTTTTTAATATAAACTTTCCGCATCGTATTACATCAATCACATGTCTTTTAAAGGGATCTTTTTCTCGTTTTGCAAGTTCTTGCAGAGAGTAGTAGAATGTTGTTAGACCTTTGTAATACCAGTCTAATTCTTCACATGTTCCAAAAGGCCACACATCGATTAATGAAAATTCAGTATCTTGGATCAATGATTTTCCGTTGAATGGTTTCTGTAACAATCTACACTGGAAATGAATTTCGAAGTCGATAGATCTTTCTTTGTTCGGTTCGTAATCTGCGCCTATCCACTTTATCCATGCTGTCTTTTCTTCTTTTAGTAAGCTGGGAATTAGAGCAAATAGATAACCTTGTTCTTTAAATAATCTTTCATTGGATAGCAATTCCAGAATCTCCAATGGTATCATGAAATGGTTTTTTTTCCATTCAACTATGTAAGGAATGTCATCCAAATCGGTGTATTCAGCGGGTGTTTCTTCGAGGGTGATATCACCGAATTGTGTTATTAAGAAAATTAATGATAGCAGTTGCCTTTTCGTTAGGCTTTCCAAAATATTGTGGAGACCACCCATTCCATGCAAGCCTCGTTGTATCATTTTTTTTTGTTGTAAAGATGGTTGGTTTGGAGAAAGGATGATTCCCAATTTCCTTTCCAATCTTCTCAACGAATCTCTTTCGATTCTAGATACATTTCCTGATATTGCAAATGGCATAGTACTAAAGAGCTCTCCTTCCAATGTCTTTTCGATAAAAAGTAGATGGAATAGAACGATTATTTAAGAAGCTGTAATTCTTGTCAATAGATTCTGCCAGTGTTTTGGATCGATTAACAATTCCTAATATTCTTCCTCCTGAGCTTAGCAAATTCCCGTCCGCAGAACGAATTGTACCTGCATGGAATATAATTACATCATCGTTCTCGGATCTTGCTTTATCAAAGTCCTTCAGGTCAATATTTTTAACATAATCTCCTGGATAACCCTCTGCTGCTAAAACAATTATCGATGCAGAGTCTTGAGATATTTTGACTTCGGGAAGTGATTTTAGTTTTCCATTAGAAGCTTGGTAGAAAATATTTAAAAGATCATCTTCAACTAATTGTAGAACTGCCTGAGTCTCGGGGTCTCCGAAACGACAATTGAATTCAACAACTTTCACCTGACTATTCTTATCTATCATGAGTCCCACATATAAAACACCCACATAGGGCTGTCCTATAGTTCTAAATATATGCAAGATTGGTGCCACAATGTCTTGGCTTACCTGATCCATGACGAGTTTGTTGGCAATTGGTGCCGGACAGTAAGCTCCCATACCACCTGTGTTAGGACCTTTGTCCCCGTCATAGGCTCTCTTATGATCTTGTGCCGTCGGAAGTAAAATAAAGTCCTCTCCGTCACAAATAGCGAAAACAGATGCCTCTTCTCCCTCTAAGAAATCCTCAATGACTACTTTTTCGCCACTGGAACCAAACTTTTGATCTAAAAATATTTCTTTCAATGCGAGCTCTGCCTGTTGCAATTCTGTACAAACTGTTACTCCTTTGCCTGCGGCAAGCCCATCAGCTTTTATCACTATGGGAACGCCTTGTTTCTGCACGTAGCTCCAGGAAGAATCAAAATCAGAAAATGTCTCATGTTTAGCTGTTGGAACATTTGCTTGTTTCATAAGCTTTTTGGCAAAATCTTTAGAGCCTTCAATCTGTGCACAATATGCCGATGGTCCAAAGCAAGGGATATGGATTTCCTTGCACCAGTCTGCAACTCCTGCCACCAAAGGATCTTCGGGACCCACAATCACTAAGTCAAATTTACCTTTTATATAGTCCTGAAAATTCTTTTTGTCAGTAGGCTTCCAACCCAATATTCCGGGGGGAATAACTAGTTCACTATCAAAACCTCCATTCCCCGGGTAAACCTTTAGAGAATCCAATAACGGAGATTTAAGAATTGAATGTGCTATGGCATGCTCTCTTCCGCCGCTTCCCAATAATAATACATTCCATTTCTTCTTCATTGCAATCCTCTCTTTATATGCATTTTATCAATAATTTATATCTAAAAATATAATATTGATAGCTCTTGACAATATCAGATTTCGTTCAATCTACCAAGAGCTGAACGCAGAACTTCTCGCTTCTCGGTTAAAATTCTGTGTTTTTCTTTTTCTTTTTCAACGACTTCCGGTTTTGCCTTATCTACAAATCCGGGATTGTCAAGTTTTTTGGAAATTTTATCAATCTCGGATTCCAGTTGACTGATTTCTTTATCTAAACGAGCTTTTTCTTTTTCTATATCCAGTATACCGGAGAGTGGTAGGGCGATTTCACCAAGAGAAAACGCACCTACGGCATCCGTTTTCTCCGCAATATAATCTTTATTATATGTGCAAGATTCGGCTCGTGCCAATTGCAATAGATTGTTGGAGTCTTGGAGAGTCAATTCTTCCACAATGGAATCATTCGACTTCAAAATGATCTGACATTTTTTATCAGGTTTAACTCCCAATTCCGCCCGCATTGTACGAACCTTGTTTACTATCTCGATCATAATTTCGGTTCTTTTAACACCGGCAGAACTGCTTTCTATGGCAAATTTTTCCGGAAATGATTTGGTAGCAAGTGGCTCTTTTGAGAACAACTCATTGATCTCTTCGGTTATGAACGGCATGATAGGATTTAAAAGTCCCATTGATGACTGCAAAACATTTACAAGGACTTGTTTTGCTGTGTAAGCGGAGGTTTCTCCTGCCTTACCATAGATACGAGGTTTAACAAGTTCTATGTACCAATCACAGAAATCACCCCAGATAAATTCATAAATGACTTGAGCCATTTCATAGAAGTGGTAGCTTTTGTACGCCTTCTCGTATTTTTCCAAGGTAACATTGAATCTGTTAAGAATCCATTCATCATTAGCTTCAAGATGAAGTTCATTTAGATTCGCAGTGGTGAAATCTTCTTCCAAATTCATGAGAATGAATCGGGTTGAGTTCCAAATCTTGTTACAGAATGAACGATATCCATCCAGACGACTCTCGTCGAATATAATATCCTTTCCTTCCGGGAGAACTGCCGCCAAGAAAAATCGAAATGAGTCCGTTCCGTACTTAGCCATCATATCCAAGGGATCGACTACATTGCCCAGTGATTTAGAGAACTTCTTTCCGTCTTTATCTCGAACCAATCCATGAATCAATACTTTCTTGAAAGGAACATCTCCCATAAACTTCAGTCCCATCATAATCATTCTAGCTACCCAGAAGAATATAATATCGAAACCGGTCACAAGAACCGAGTTAGGATAGAACTTTTTTAATTCATTGGTATCGTCAGGCCATCCATAAACGGAGAATGCCCATAGCCCGGAGGAAAACCAAGTATCCAAAACATCTTCATCTTGTACCAGATCCGATGCTTGAACATTGATGCCTTGTTTTGCGAATAGTGTTACTGCCTCTTCCGGAGATTCGGCAACAACCATAGAACCGTCTTTGGCGTAATAGGCGGGGATTCGATGTCCCCACCAAAGTTGTCTGGAAATGCACCAATCTCTGATGTTTTCCATCCATTCGAAATAGGTCTTCTCCCACATTTTGGGAATGAATTCAATTCTCCCATCTCGCACAGCATCTATTGCCGGTTCTGCGAGAGGTGCGATTTTGACAAACCACTGAGTGGAAAGAATGGGCTCAATAACAGCACCACCTCTCTGGTTGTGTCCAACGGAGTGGGTATGATTTTCAATTTTTTCAATGAGACCTAAAGCTTCCAAGTCAGCCACAATTTTCTTTCTTGCGGCGAAGCGATCCAATCCTTCATAAGTACCACATGCCTGGTTCATGGTTCCATCCAAATTCATGACAATCATTGGCTTTAAGCCAAGCCTATTGCCTGCTTCAAAGTCATTGGGGTCGTGTGCGGGAGTGATCTTTACAAGCCCGGAACCAAATTCTTGATCCACAAAATCATCATAAAGGATAGGAATTTCTCTATCCGTAAGAGGAAGTTTTAGTTTTTTACCTTCCAAACTCTTGTATCTGGGATCATTCAGATTGGCACATACCGCTACATCACCTAGCATAGTTTCGGGACGAGTGGTAGCTACGATAATGTAATTTAGACCATTTGCTTTTTCGTTCGGATCGATGAAAGGGTATCTGATATGATAGAGCTTTCCTTGTTTCTCTTTGTATTCAACTTCTATATCGGATATTGCAGTCTTGGTAACAGGACACCAGTTGATGATTCTCTCACCACGATAGATCAAACCTTCTTCATACAAATCTCGAAAAACTTTGATGACTGCTTTGGATAATCCTTGGTCAAATGTGAATCTTGACCTGGACCAATCTACCGATTCACCAAGTAACTTTTGTTGGTTGGTAATCTGTCCACCGGAATGTGCTTTCCAATCCCAGACTTTTTTAATGAAATCTTCCCTTGTAAAATCTGTTCGCTTCTTCCCTTCTTTGGCAAGCTCTCTTTCTACGACCATTTGGGTGGCGATACCCGCATGATCCATTCCCGGAATCCAAACTGTGGATTTTCCCTTCTTTCTTTCTAATCGAATGATAATATCTTGGATGGTATGATTTAATGCGTGACCAATATGCAAAAAACCGGTTACATTAGGGGGAGGGATTACAATGGAAAAATTGCCAACTTCCGAGTTAGAAGAGGGTTTAAATTGTTCAGAGGATTCCCAATTGTCTCTCCATTTTTTTTCTACTGATTCTGGTTCGTAACGGTCATTGATTTCTTTTTTCATTTAGACTTTCTCTTCCACTGCCTACATACATGAAAATCAACCTGGATTCAGGGTCAAGAATCAATAAAATGTTTGACTCAAAAAGTGTGTACAGAAACCTGTTCCTATGAACGCAAAAACAGTAAAACTTCTCAAAAAATTCGCATCTTTAAAAGGTATCTCTGACAAGCAAATTAAGAGAGAGTGGCTTGGAATCTCCCAAGTTGCAAAAGATAAAAAGAAACAAGAGATGATACAAGAGCTAGCCAAGTAGATTTCTCTTTAGTAAATTTTCTGATTAAGTTTTGTTTTCGTCGGTTATCTTCGCTTGAATGAGTACAAAGCTTACGTCATCTTCGAAGAATTCATTACCTCGCCACTCCTTAATATAAGACATAATTCTAGTTTCTATTGTTTTCAAATCCCTTTCTTGTAATTCTGACACAGTTGAATCCTCTCTTGATTTTAAAATGATGTCGAGGTATTCTTCGTTTGGAAATTCATCATGCGAATTTCCAACTTCCAAAATACCATCCGAATATACTAGAAAGATGTCACCTTCATCGAATTCATACTCCTCTTCTTTATAAATAATATGATCCCAGACACCAATCATTCTTCCTCTTGTCCTTCTATGATGTAAGATCCCACTTTTGAATGAGTAATGAATGATACTAGGATGAGCAGCATGGGAAAACTTATATGTCATGGATTCCCAATTAAGATAGAGGTAACATGCGGTTATAAATTGTTTTCCACATTTGCCTACCAAAATTCGATTAAGATCTGTTAAAATTGCAGCCGGTTGGTTCCAAATATCTAATTGCTGTGCGAATGCCACTTTAACCATGGAGGCTAATAAAGCAGTTGATAATCCGTGACCGGAAACATCGCTTAAAAAAATTCCAATAGACTTATCGTCTTTGTTTAAAACATCGAAAAAGTCTCCACCCACTTTATCCATAGGCGTATAATGACCGATTATATTCCAATGCATACTATGGGGAAATACCTGAGGAAATAAAGATAGTTGTATTTTCTTCGCTGACTCCAATTCTTCTTGGATCTGGAATAATCTCTTAAGACTTTTATTGGACGATTCCAACTGATCGTTCATATCGGTGAATTTACGAACTAAGACAAATGCCATAGACAAAATCAAAACCAACATCCCCCAATAAACATTCGTATATTTAAATGTGGTAAGCCCCATTGCACTGAGGGATTCCTGAACGGAAAAAATCAGAAAAATAATAAAGCCAATGATAATTATAAATTGATTGGTTCTACGCTGACGATAAGTGATGTAAAGAATAAATATAAAAGAAATAATCCCGGAAATAAATACCAAAAATTGAAAATAGGGAAGAGTTGAGAGGAATAGCTTAACACCCATAGCGCTTAAAGCAACCGAATATGTCAAAAATGCTAAATGAATTAGAGAAGCATAATATAACACATGAAATCTTCCATTGGAAAAGAATCGATGGAAAAATAAAAACAAAACCCCGGGTATCGCATAGACACTTACCAGATTAAGCCATGTCCAAATAGCGTGATTGTCATAGTAAAACAATCGAATAGGAGACCTGCTTATTGTATAGATTCCGATTGTTATACAAAAAAGACCAAAAATTACAAAGCTAGGACGTATAGTTCGATCGAAAATAAACAGTAGGGAAAACATTCCTAATAATATAAAAAATAAACCAAGAATTAGCCTGTCCCAACTCTCTATAAATATATACCAAAAAATAGAAGCCAAGCTGCCTATATAACAATTTCCAAATGGACCAATTAATTTATTTTCGGAACTTATATGAATATCAACATTATTGATTCCTTTAGGAATAGAAATTAAATGCCACGGGTAGCCATAGAATTGATTCTTTTTATGATTCGAATCTTCCCAACCGAAGTCATAGATAGTTCGGTCTTCATGAGTGATCTTAAAGTTACCATAGATTCCGGTAAGATAGATAAATTCTTTGGATCTTGATTTGGAATCATTGTCGTATTCGGGATGAAGTTGTATTCGCAAAGTTAAATTATGTATTTTAGATATGCTGAGAGGAGAAGAATCTATGTCGAAGGGAATCCAATTTTTTTGAACCGGTTCCCATTCCCACCATGAATCAGGTGATTGAATCGTGATTTCTTGATTCCAAGATCGCCATTCATTTAAAGTGCTTTGATACTTTGAGTCCGAAGTGTAATATAAATTTATGGAAAAAATTGTCAGCAGACCGATTGCAAAGCCGGAAAGGGAAATGAGAATTCTCCTTCGAATTAATTCCATACCATGCTAGATTACTTATATAATTTGAGATGACAAGTAGAAAATGAGTTTCATCTATTTTTATAAATGATTATATGGTAGCTATGACGAAGATCGTAGAAAGATTTAAATTGGTTTTGATACTTAGTATAGTTATGTCTTTTTCTTATAGCTGCACTCTGGTTGATAAGTTTAAGAATAGCTCTAAGCTGAATAACAGCCCCAAAATATCCGCAGAAAATTGTGGTTTAAAACCTGATCCTGGCCCATGTCGAGCGAGAATGGAAGGTTTTTATTTTGACCAAAAGTCAAAAACATGCAAGACCTTTATCTATGGTGGGTGCCAAGGAAGTCTTCCATTTAAAACTATGGAGGATTGTGAATCCACTTGTAAATAGATCCGTTACAAATCGTTTTTTTCTACTCACATTTTTAAATATACTTTCCAATATAACCATTCCCTTGGCGGGGATTATGGATACGGCGATTTTGGGGAATTACTCCGAGTCTATCTATATCGCGGGAGTTTCGTTGGGTACCGTGCTTTTTGACTACCTATATTGGGGATTTGGTTTCTTGCGAATGGGAACAACCGGAACCACGGCAATCAAAACCGGACAAGGTGACTCTGAAGGAGTCTATCTTGTTCTATTCCGATCTCTCCTCATTGCAGTGAGCATTGGTTCCACAATTTTTATTCTATCGCCCTGGATTGCATCTTGGGGATTTAGCATCATGGCAGGAAGCGAGGAGTTAAAAGAAATAGGAAGATCCTATTTTGCTCATCGGATCTGGGATGCTCCCTTTACCATGATGAATTTGGTTTTAATTGGTTGGTTCTTGGGTCGGTCCAGAAGTGACTTGGTCTTGGTATTAACTTTTTTTAGCAATGGATTGAACATACTGTTGGATATCTACTTTATCAAAGAGTTAAAAATGTCCGCCGATGGAGTGGGGCTTGCGACCGGACTATCTCAGGTGTTTCAGTTCGTTCTGGGTATGTTTTTACTTTTCATGATTTCTCGAAGGAAAGAAATTTCTGAGATCATGGACTGGGAATCTATTCGAAAGAAATTATTTTACAAATCCGAATTTTTGCAACTGCTCTCCTTCAACAAAGATATCTTTCTAAGAACAGCATTCTTGATTGTTACCTTTTCCTTGTTTCGGAATTTCTCTGCTTCTATGGGTTCGGAGATACTAACTGTGAATACGATACTTTTGCAGTTCATGTTGGTTTTTGCCTTTTTTGTGGACGGTTCCGCGTTTGCCACAGAAACCTTGGCGGGGGATCTATACGGACGAAAAGACTACCGAGAGTTGCAATCCATTCTAAGACTGGGATTTATATTTGGATTTTTGGTTTCTTTTGTGTTTATCTTTCTATTGGAATTTTTCCCGGGAGAAATCATATCTCTGATCACTCGTGACACTGAAATCATAGGTCTGGTTCTGGAAAATCAATGGGGACTCTATCCGGTTCTCCTATTCGGATCGGTCGCCTTCGTGTATGATGGTTTGTTCTTGGGAATCGTTAAGGGTAGGTCACTCAGAAATTCTATGTTTCTGGCAACCTTTTTGGTATTCATCCCCATAGCAATATACAGTCTCCAAATCGAAAACAATCTATTGCTATGGCATGCCCTTGCCTGTTTTATGTTAGCTCGTGCCATCACTCTCGCCTGGGTGAAGAGGCAAATGGGATTAAATTGATGCTACGCGGCCACCTGTTTCAACCTGGGTCCCGGGAAGGTCATTCTTAGAATTCGAAGCACTGTAGTTCCGAATTGACGACTCAATCTTCCTGTGTTGTAAGGAAGATTGTATCTCTCACAGAGAGATTGGATTCTGGGTGCCACTTCCGGATAACGGTTGCTTGGCATATCAGGGAACATATGGTGTTCAATCTGATGGCTTAGATTACCGCTCATTACATGGAATAGTTTTCCACCTTTGATATTGCAAGAGCCCAAGAGTTGGCGCACATACCAATGGGATCTTGTCTCGTTTTCGACTTGCTTACGAGAGAATGTATGAACCCCTTCCGAGAAATGTCCGCAGAAAATGATCATATAGGTCCAAAGATTTCTCAGGATACAAGCGGAAGCATTTGCCGCCATGACATAGAGGAAGAAGGGACCAGCAAGTAAAGGGAAGAGAACGTAGTCTTTCATCATTTGTCTGAATATTTTCATACCGGTTCTTTTCAGCATGGGTTTCATTTTGGAAATTTTTCTCTTCCCACTAAGCACCAAACCCAATTCCAATTCTTGGATGGCAACACCCCATTCGAAGAATATGGCAAGTAGCAAGGCATAGATGGGATTGCCTAGGTTGAATTTCTTCCATTTTTGTTCCGGGAAGATTCTAAGAAGCCCATAGCCTGCAACATCGGCATCTTTACCGAACACATTGGTCCAAGTATGGTGCCTAACATTATGAGAATGCTTCCACTGATCCGCCGGACAGACATGATCCCATTCCCAGCTTCCCGATTGTATGTTTGGATCTTTCATCCAGTCCCACTGAGCGTGCAAAATGTTATGACCGATTTCCATGTTTTCCAAGATCTTGGCACTGGCGAGCATCAACACACCGACTCCGATTACCGAAAAGAAATACCAATAATTGGCGAAGGCATGTTCCCATTGCGGAAGAAAGGCAAGACTGATATAGATCACCAGTCTTCCAAACAGGGCGAGAGATCTCTGAATTTTTAAGAGTTTGCGGATGTATTTTGCATCTTTTTCCCCTCTGGAATCCATGATTTCGTTTCGAATCTCTTCTACTTCTTTTCCAAATTCTTCGATTTCGGCTTCGTTCAATGGAACCGGAAATCCTACTTCTTGTTTTAACATTAGCTTAGTCATATTTCTACCTCTATATTTCCTATTGATGCGGATACGCATATTTGAATTGTTTCGCCCGGTTCGTTGGTTACGACTCCGGTTCTAAGATCTCGAACAGATCCGGATACCAGTTTACAATCGCAACCATGGCAGATTCCCATACGGCAACCATGCTTGGGATTCAGCCCTGCATCTTCAGCCACTCGCAAAATATTAGTTACGCCATCTGAATTGGTGTCAACATTTGACTTGGAAAATTTAATCTGTCCTGAAGAAATTTCATCCGTTGGAGTGTCGATGAGTTTGGCTCGAAATCTTTCAGTGTGTAATTTTCTGGAGAGACCCGCTTTCTCCCAATGCTCTTCCACGGCATCCAAAAGTGTTGCGGGACCACATGCCCACACTTCTCTTTCTCGCCAATCCGGACAGAGTGCCTCTAATTGATCCGCATGAAAGTGGAGATTTTGGGATCTTTTATCTGCAATATTATTTGGATTTGCTTCTTGGAGTCCGGAATCATTTCCCTTGAATTCTCTAGTGTAGATTCGATTGAGGTTGTAATTCTTTTGGTTTTTGTTTAAGTTTTCCAATTCTTTTCCAAAGATCACATCATAGGCATGAGGAGCATAGTGAATGTGTTGGATATCGGGAAGAACTCGGAATTCTTGGGAATAATTTCTAAGCATGGACATAATTGGTGTTATGCCACTTCCCGCAGTGATAAAAAGTGGATGAACCGGTATAGCATCCGGTATGACGAAATCACCCTGCGGATCACCGATAGGAAGATACTCACCTTTTTTCAGTTTACGAACCAAGTAGTGAGAAGCTCTGCCTTCCGGAATTGCTTTCACAGTGATGGTAATTAGCCCATCTTTCGAATTGGGTGCCGAGGAAATGGAGTAGGTTCTGGTATGTCTCATTCCGTCAATGGCAACACCCACTCGGATGTGCTGACCGGCTCTGTGGTTTCTCCAACCACGACCGGGTTTCAAGGTGATGGTTCGAGAATCCTTGGTCTCATCCCACACTTTTACGACCTTTGCCTGCAGGGAATGCTTGGTCCAAAGTGGGTTGATGAGTTCCAAATAATGGGACAATCTAAGTGGATATGTGAACATGTCCACGAAGTGGGAAAATTTTACGCTTGTGTTTTGGAGAACGCTGTTAACTATCATAATGAACAACGTTAACTATGGAGAAATTTCTGTCAATAAAAAATAAGAAAAAAAATCCATTCCTCGGCTCGGATTTCTAACCCAATATTTAGGTCTAAACAGTGGAAATACTTCAATTTGGCTCAAAAATCCCCAAAATCACGAAATCCAGCCCAAGAAACCCATGATACCGATGAAAATTTCTCCGGTAATCCGGGAAGTTCTGAGAAATGGATCTATATCAATTATGATCAACTTTCAAGGGAGAATCCTCTTCTCCAAGCTGCCGATCCCAAAACAATCCATATCGTTTTTGTGGAAACTTCGGCAAAACCGGCAAAGCGCCCTTACCACAAACAAAAGCTCATCCTCCTGATATCGGCAATGCGACATTTCGCAAAAGAACTTCGGCAGAAGGGATATAACATCCATTCTCTTTTCAACAAGGATGGATACAAATCCGCTCTCCAAAAGTTACAAAAAGAACAGAAAATGGAAAAAATCCACTGCTTGGAAATCCAAGAATTGGAAGTTCGATCTGAACTGGAACAACTGCCCTTTATCGAATTTCATCCGAACACATTGTATCTATCCGATAGAGATGAGTGGTTGCAGATCTTCCCCGGAGACATTTACCCATCCAAGAAAAAATATCTACATGAAACCTTCTATCGCTTCATGCGAAAAAAATACAATATCCTTCTCGACGAAAATGAAAAGCCCATCGGTGGTAAATGGAATCTCGATCATGAAAACCGAAGCAACTGGACCAAAAAAGATCCACTCCCTCCACCCATTCCATGGATCAAACCTGACAATCTAACCCAAGAAGTGATAGCACAAATAGATAAATACTATCCCGATTCATTCGGTAGCTCCGCAAATTTTGGTTGGCCTGTTACCAGAAAAGATTCTTTGATTTGGCTCGAACATTTTGTTAAAAATTCCCTTCTTCATTTTGGAAGATACGAAGATGCCATGGATATAGAAGAGCCCTATCTATTCCATTCTCTATTGAGTCCTCTCATTCATTTAGGGCTATTGCATCCATGGGAAGTAATAACACGGGCACTTCAAGAATACGAAATGTCCTTAAAGCGCAAAAATGAATCCGATAGAATTCCCCTGGCATCCATAGAGGGATTCATTCGCCAAATTCTTGGTTGGCGAGAATACATGCGTCATATCTATTTGGAGAATTCTAAAAATTTCAATACGGGGAATTACTTTGGACATAAGAATCCTCTTCCCCCAGTTTACTGGGGCAAAAAGTCCGGTATGCGGTGCATGGATTCCATTATCGAAACAGTCTGGAATCGAGGATACAGCCATCATATCACAAGGCTGATGGTGTTGTCTAATTTTGCCAATCTTATGAATGTTTCCCCTCATGCATTGAATGAATGGTTTTGGATTGGCTATACTGATGCCTATGAATGGGTAGTTACACCTAACGTAGTAGGAATGGGAACCCATGCCGATGGAGGAATCACCGCTACCAAACCTTATATAGCCTCGGCTAATTACATCAAGAAAATGGCTCCCAGCTACTGCAAGGCTTGTAAATTCAAAGCGAACCTTCTTTTGGAAGAAGATGCATGTCCTTTCAATGCACTGTATTGGAATTTTATTGGGGAGCATGCTTCATTTTATTCTAAAGCAAGAAGAGCAGATTTTAGCTTGAATACTTGGATGAAGTTTTCAGACGAGAAGAAGAAAGGGATTCAAAAGAAGGCAAGGGAGATTTGGAATCTATTCGGGAAGTAGCCAGGTGGTCATTTTTCCTTTTCCCTTGATTTCAATTTCCCCACGCTTTTCTAGCGGGATTTTATTCATTAGAATTTTTGCAGATGCATCACTCAAATGAATCCGTCCCGGAATTCCATGAGATTCCATTCGGCTTGCAATATTTACTGTGTCACCCCATAGATCATAGATAAATTTATTTTTCCCTATCACACCAGCAACCACAGATCCAGAATGAAATCCGATTCTCAGATTTAGGTTTATATTTTCTTTATCATTAATTAGTTGCAAGCATTTGAGCATACCTTTGGCTAGTTTTACAATCCTGAATACATGATCTTCGGAAGGTATTGGAAGCCCGGTAGCTGCCATGTAGGCATCACCTATAGTTTTGATTTTTTCTATTCCATATCTATCACAAAGGCTATCAAAGTTTCTAAATAATAGGTTTAAGATTCTTACTATTTCTGATGCATTTAATTTTCCTGATAGAGAAGTGAAACCAACAAGGTCGGCAAATAATACAGTAACATTATCGAATTGATCTGCAATTTTGGTTTCTCCACTTTTCAGACGCTCCGCAATGGACTCCGGAAGAATATTGAGCAGTAATTTCTCAGATTTATGTCGTTCTATTGCAAGGTTGCTGTTTGCTTGGTCTAAATCATCAGAATTTAGATGTAAAAAATGAGATAACATTGTTTTTTGCTTTCGCAGTGATTGTAAATTCTTTCGCATTTCGTTTGGGTCAGCGTTGACTTCGAATTCATTTAATTCTTGATGTATAGAATCTCTTGTGTAAAATTTTGATCCTTTCCTTGATTCACTATTTTTATCTCGAAGTAAGACTAATGAGATGGTTGTGTTATGAAGGCCACAAGTCTCACCTCTTCTGTTTCCAATTTCTCCCCAAGAACTAAAACCAGCAATTGGAGCATTCCATAAAGTAGATATAAATTCGATCTCTTTTTTCATATAAGTCCCGAATGATTGGGAACGGATTGCACAATCAAAGAGTATAACTGCATCGACTGCACCTAAATTGTTACTATCTCTAAAGGTTTGAACTTCTTCAACTGCAGCTTCAATTGTTTCTGCAATATTGGGAGAGCAGAATCGAACTTCAGCATTTTGAGGTATATCAGCTGCATAGATAACAGATTTTGAAACTGCTTCCAATTGGATAGGCGTCCGCATAACTCTAGAACCATTCGGCATTGAAACCAGCAGTGGATATTCCATGACTGCCAACAAATCTTCTTCTTTACCGGCTGAGACTTTGAAATATCGTTCATAAAATTCTGTTGCTGGCATTCCTTCAATTTCATAAACTTTATTTCCGAGAGATTTAGTGATTCTTTTTGGAGTTCCCACTTCTTTCCATCCACTAACTGCCATTCCTTGGATATCAATTTTTTCTCGATCCAGAGCTAAAACCAACACCCCATCTTGGAACATTCCTTCAGAATCAAAAGAATAGGAAGTAGTTAAGTTGCTTAACATACTTGCAATCCCACCATATACAGGAATATCCAATCCAGTTGAAAAAATTCCCGACAATAGAATTTCTGATTTAATTGTAAATCCCCCACCACCAACTATCATCATTAAAGCGGGATTGAGGAATTCGGATCTTGCCCATTCTGTAATTGATTTACCCAGTTCAAAAGAATCATTTCCTTGAAATCGTTTCAACCGAAAAGCAGAATCGTTTAGATTAAGGAGCATTGCTGAAACAGATCCCTGTGACAATTTATTTCCAGAGATTTCTTCTCGACTACTTGTTCCAAAGATATGAATATTGGATTTTTTAAGCTCAGAAGTAAAGCCTTCTGTCAGATAACTATCTGAAGCAAAGATTAGGGCTAGGTTTAATTTGGGATTAGAAAAAATTGTCGAAGAAAATTGATCGATAAATTCTTCAGAACTATTTGAAGTGAATATTTGAGCATAAATCGACATACATATTTCTCAAAGAATTCATCTCTCTAAAGTAGCTGTCATGGAGCCTTTGGATTTTTTCATACGAGGATCGGCTCCATAGGTTAGTATCATTTCCTGGACATGTTCTGCATGTTCCAATTCTCCGGTGAAGACGATGGTCTTCTTTTCTGTATCGACTTCCACTGCATGACGGAATGCCTTTTCGGTATCCATCTGACAGACTTCCATCAGCATTTCAATTACATATTCATAGGTGTGTTCGTCGTCGTCCCAGAGCACCACCTTCCAAGGTCCACCGGGATCAACGGTGGATGGCTTCTTGGCTTCTTCAATTTCCGGAAGGGGTGCTGCGGCTGGCATGGTTCATTACCTAGCCTTTTTTTTGATTGCGAGTTTTGCGTGTTCTACGACGTTTTTGGCTCGAAGACCGAAATGATCCAAGAGACCGGACCAGGTTCCTGATTTACCAAAGGTGTCTTTCATCCCAACTTTCAAAATAGGAACCGGATATTCTTCCGATAGAAATTCTGAAACTGCAGAACCCAATCCACCGACTACGTTATGTTCTTCGGCAGTAACAATTGCTCCGCATTTCTTGGCTTCTTCCAAGATTGCGACCTTATCAATTGGCTTGATGGTCGCCATGTTCAAGAGAGATGCAGAGATTCCTTCCTTTTCCAAGAGAGCAACCGCTTCCATGGCTTCGCCAACCATAACACCACAGGCAATGATGCAGACATCTTTTCCATCGGCTAACTTTTCTGCTTTGCCGATTTCGAATTGGTAATTGTCTCTTTGGATAAGAGGAATGGGAGGGCGTCCTACACGAACATATACGGGGCCTTGGAATTCGGCAATTTTATGAATGACTTGTTTGGTTTCGTTGAAGTCTGCAGGACAGATTACAGTCATCTCGGGGATCACTCTCATGATTCCGAAATCTTCAATGCATTGGTGACTCGCACCATCTTCTCCAACGGTGATTCCACCATGAGAGGCAACTAATTTAACATTTAGCTTAGGATAAACGACAGAATTCCGAACAACTTCCCAAGCACGTCCCGAAAGGAACATGGCAAATGACGAAGCAAAGGGAGTGAATCCCGCAAGGGCGAGTCCCGCGGCATGACCAACGAGATTTTGTTCGGCAACACCCACATTGATGAACCTGTCCGGGAATTTCTTACGAAAATCAGCAGTTTTAGTGGAGCCGGAAAGGTCGGCATCCAGGACAACAATGTCTTTTCTCAGTTCTCCCAGTTCGACCAGGGCTTCCCCGTAGGCGTCTCGGGTGGCTTTTTTATCATTCGTAGATTGGCTTGGTGCTCCCATTTTGGCAAATACTTCCTATAATTACTCTATTTACAATAAAATGGGAAGGGACTCATCTTTCAATCAATTCTTGCAGGTGGGAACATTTCCCTTGACGAATTCCCGGTTTCGTTGTAAAATAGTCTCAATAAATCATGGAAAATCTAGCTCGCAAATTTCTATCGGAAGAGGAGTATTTGGAACTCGAACGCAAAGCTGAGTTCAAGAGTGAATACTACAAAGGTGAAATCTTCGCCATGGCGGGTGCGAAGAGGAAGCACAATGCAATCGTCACTGCATTGATTGCAAATCTCTATCCGCTTCTCAAGCACAAGCCTTGTGAAGTCTATCCCTCTGATATGAAGGTTCGAAACAAGGCGGATCGATTCTATACCTATCCGGATGTAACGATTGTATGCGGTAAACCGGAATTCATAGACGATGAGGAAGATGTCCTGACCAATCCCCAAGTGATCATTGAAGTCTTGTCGAAATCTACTGAATCCTATGATCGCGGAGGAAAATTTGCCCTCTATCGAAACATTCCTTCTGTTAAGGAATACATTCTGGTCAGCTCCGATGAGAAAAAAATAGAGTCCTTCCACAGGCAAGGAGACGAGTGGGTCTTCCGAGAATCCCTAGATCATCCGGGTGAAATCTTTCGTCTCCAGTCTATGGACGTAGAACTTGCATTAGATGCTATCTATGAGAAGGTGGAGTTTAAGCCTAAGAGACTTCGGGAAGATTACGAGGTGCGGTAGGGGATTAGGAAGATCTTTCCATAATAAATTGCATCATAAGAATCCCGCTTCTCTATAATTGTTTTCCTATCCTCTCCAAAAAATTTCTCAATCCCATTATCCACATATCCTTTGCGATCTTAGAATCCTCTTCTCCCGGGACAATCACATATTTTTGGGTGGTACCTATGTCCTCGCATGCTTTATAGAAACCGGGGCTGAGCTTGGGATTGGGGGATAGTTTGATTTCAATAGCTAAAGTCTGCCTTCGGTTGGTCTCCAACACAAGATCTATTTCATTGCCTGTAGAACTTCTATAGAAACTGGAAAGTGTGCTCTTCGGAATCTTGGCAAGAATCTGTTCGACGACGAAACCCTCCCAGGAATCTCCACAATGGGGCGAATTCAACAAATCCGTATAAGACTGTATTCCAAGAAGTTGGTGGAGAATACCTGAGTCCCTAAAGTACAATTTGGGCGAACGAACAAGTCTCTTGGATGCATTTACTGTCCACGGTGAT
>JAFIGA010000200.1 GCA_020831715.1 Leptospira sp.
CGCTGAGGGCGCAGAGGGGAGAAGATGTTAGAAATTAGAAAGTGGGACAGATTGTAAATTCAATTGACAATCTGCGCAGTTCAATTGCACTAGATTTATGAAATCAAGAGTCATGGAAGGACTGATTCAAAAATTTAACTAACAAAGTAAAAAAGACTTATTGTATATACGGTGGTGAAGAAATTGAAATTTAGAAAATATTTGGTCGATACTTTGATTCATGTGATCCTTCTGATTTTTATCTTTTCAGGGATGAATTGTATGACTAGATATACAAAAAATCTAACGGATAGTTCTGATTTAAAAAATGGAAAGCATATTCACTCTGCAAGCATGTCTCGAGAAAATATCTATTTCTTACTACTTTTTCCGGTAGCATTATTTTTATATGACGAAGATGCTGATGAGAAGATAATAGGTGAATATTTTCAATTTCTCTCTGCCAAAATAAATCAAAATCCTTAAACCAAAACCCTCTGCTGAGTGGTACCTTTTCGACGACTCTCTGCGCTACCAAGTGAGCAACCTGTCGACGAGGAAGGAAACCACGAAGCTATAGCAATCCACCTAGTTCATTTTCAAAATAACGAAGTTGGTTTCTGTGATAGAAAAATGGTCTTTCTTTTTTGGCTTTTTTGGATCGGACTCCCAACCTTTCATCTTCCCATTTTTCACCTAGTGACAACTCACCGGACTTGGATAGAGACAGAACTTTTTTCTTGACCATCATATCGATTACAGTGAGAATCTGTTTGGTGTTTTTTCCTTCGCGGAGTGTTTCGGCAACATAAATTCCGCCCATAGCATAGATCTTTTTGGATAATTCCTCAATGAAGTCTTTAATCCATTCCTTGGTTTTGCCAACATAGACCTGTGAGTTTAGAACCACAAAAGAAGTCAAGTTGCCCGGCGTAACAGTGAATAATTTACCCAGTCGGTTCTTTACCATAGTGGAAATTTCTTCTTTGGTCATGCCTTCCGGTATTTGAAAAGTCTCACCAAAGCCGATATGAATCGCCGGTTTTTTATAGGAAAGGTAATCGTAAGTAAAATTAAAATAGAAGAAATTCAAACCGGCACGCTTGCTAGCAAGATAGGCTAGACCATTTTTAATTGTTTTAAGATAACCATCTTCACTATAAGTTCCTTCGGGAAACATCATGGCATTCTTACCTTGATCAATCCGATCGGCTAGAACTTCCCAGTCACGATCCACTTGGTCGCGAAGTTTACCTTGCTTCATCAATTCGCGGGCATCACCCTTAAACGGACGCTTAACTCCAATGGCGCCAACAATTTTAAATAACTGCGGCAAGATTCTTGTGCTATCAATAAATCCTAATATAACTTTTAACAATCCCTTGGGACGAAATTCCTTTACCAAAAAGTGCTTCCCAATCATATCCTCTCTAACAGGGATTGTGAATTTGATTCTTGGTTTTTTAAATAGACAATGAACATTCGATAATCCCGGAATATCAGTCTCGGCAACATGATTGGCAAAATACACAGTAGGATACACCGGAATAATGGTTTCTCTTTTTCCACTCGGAAATATTCGGTAGATCTTGGAAAATATAAATTTAGAGAGAAGCCACACAATACCCAAAATAAACTCAGGAAACAAACCGTATCTCTGAACATTGTTTTTCTTTTTACTAGCCAAGGATGAAACCTCCCCACGAATGGAAATATAGGATTTGCTATCCAAACTTTCAACCACCAGAATAAGGAAAAGCCAAAATCATGTCCAAACCCAATTTTACAATCGCTTATTCCCCCTGTCCCAATGATACCTTTCTATTTTACCATCTTACGCATTCGGAAATTTCTTCCGATTTTAAAGTCCAAGAGGAGCTTAAAGATGTGGAGGAACTCAACCAATCTGCGGCTGTGGGAAAATACGATATAACAAAGTTGAGTTTTGCAGCATATTTTCAAGTCTCGGACAAATACGATCTTCTCAGTGCAGGTTCGGCTCTGGGCAGAAATTGTGGTCCTCTATTAATCTATCCCCAGGAAAATTTCTCAGCCGAGGAAGAAGTTCCTAAAAATATTTCTGAGTTCAAGAACATTCTTTCTCCCGGTGAGCATACAACTGCTAACTTGCTATTGAAACTTTTTGCCCATAGTCAGGTAATCCCTCTCGAATCTCGGAAAGACCCATCTGCCGTAGGAAAAATTTCCCCATTGCCCATTTCTTACCATAGATATGATCGAATCATCCCGGAACTGAAAAAAGGGGCAGGGGACTTGGGTCTTGTTATCCACGAAGAAAGATTCACCTACGAAGCCCAAGGAATGAAAAAATGGATGGATCTAGGTGAGTGGTGGGAAGAAACAACAGGCACTCCCATACCTCTGGGCTGTATAGCCATTCGAAAAACTCTTTCTTCGGAATGGAAAGAAAAAATAAACCAATCCATTCAGAAAAGTCTGGAGATGGCATGGGAGAACCCGAAGATTCCCCAAGAATATATTTTGGAAAACTCACAAAACAAAGACTTAGAAGTGGTCCGTTCTCACATAGATCTCTATGTAAACCGGTTTACACACGACCTTGGGGAAGAGGGCAGGAATGCAATCCGAGAATTGCAGTCCCGATTCAATGCACTCTAGTTCTTTTATGCTATAGTCAGTAAAACCAGAATCGAGCCCTTTTCTTTCTGCGATGACTCCAATGCCTTTGCCACAATACTGCCCGGTTTTAGGCGGTTAGGATCAGCCTTAATTGCATAACCCCCGGTCAACCCAGCAACCAATAGATCTCCCGGACGAATTGCACCCATAGAGGGATCCACATTCAAAGGAACAATACCCGTTAAAGCAACGAGCCCTTCATCTTTGTCAGTTTTGTCTTTTCCTAAAAGAATACTGAGTTTTTTCACAAGTACACCTACCACATTGGTGGAGTAGGGGTTTTTGGATTTTCCCAATTTTGTTCCATCTTCCGAAACCACAAGAAGATCACCTTGCCCAATTACATCTCTGGTATCTAATGAGAAAACCTTACCCATACAGTGGAAGTCTTGCTTACTATCAATCTGCAATACACCTTCGAACAAAGAATCACCCGACGCAAGAACAGCTTTTCCGGAACCGGATAGACTTTTTTCCTGAATGCCTTTTCCATTCGCATGAATTGCGTAATTGGATTGGGAGATAAACATCCCCCCGATTCCTTGCTTGGACGCACCCAGCACTCCCTGGGAATTTTTTTCACCAACAGAATAGCCCGCCACACCTGTACCATCAGCATAGCCAATTATACCTTCTTTGCCACCAACTGCCGAAATTCCGGCGCCTTGTGGATCTTCATTCTTTCCATAAATGACCGAATGGTTGGGGTTTGGTGGAAATATTCCATTCGCACCGGATGCAACCTTTCCTGTAATCTGGATCAACCCTGTGTGTGAATTGAAATCATGATCCTTAGATGCATAATCGTGTTTATGAGGCAGGGGATTTCTCGCATCACTTAACCTTGGATCATCGGATATAACTACTTTTTCCGGATCGGCTATACCATGCCTTGCAAGGAGAGTAATACCTGCGTTGTCAAAAGAAGCTCTTTCCAGTCTTTTGTCATTTCCCTGAACTACCGCCTCAGCTTTGTTCTCACCGGAGCGTGCTAATTGAACGATTCCATGAGCTTCTGTTGTGGCTTTTTTTAATCTCTTGTCATTGCCCTGAACCACAGATAAAGGATTCTCTTCTCCACTCGAGGCAAGCTTCACAATTCCTTTTGCCTCAGTTGTAGCATCTCGTAATCTTGGATCACTACCGGAAACAACTCGATCCGGAGTAGTATCGTTGTCTTCGGCAAGGATGACAAGCCCGTACTCGGATTTTGTTGCTTTTCGCAATCTTTTGTCACTTCCTTGTACTACCACACCCGGTCGGGTTTCACCATCTGCAGCAAGCTCAACAATTCCCGGATTTTCTGTGGAAGCAGCCTTTAGCCTTTCGTCATTGCCTTGAACTACAACACCGGCACGATTTTCACCTGATCTTGCTAGGCGAGTAAGACCATGGGCAAGCTCGGAAGCTTCCTTGAGCCTTTTGTCACTTCCTTGAACCACCACTCCTTCTCGATTCTCGCCATCTGTGGCAAGTTCGACTATACCCTTATATTCTGTGGTTGCCTCTCTTAGCCTTCTATCACTTCCTTGAACGGCAACTCCATCTCGGTTTTCGCCGTCGACTCCCAATCTAACCATACCGGAACGAAGTACGGATGCATAGGGGAGGGGCTCCGAAGATTTGCCCCCTTTTTCACTATCGCCCTTATCAGGAGAAGCAAAAAATTCTACTTCGACAATTTCGGTAACGTAGCTGGACACACCGGCGACAGCTTGTTGATTGGCAATAATCTTTAGATATCTTGCGTTAACAGGCAAGAACCTCCATCTATACCAAGTCCCGGGTTCGGCAAGGAAATTAGGCTCTTCCATGAGTTGGTGCCAGGCAAGATCATCCTCGCTGTAAAAAACTGTGAATTTCTCAGGAAAATTGGTAGTTTCATTCTGCTTCGACAACATTCGAATCTCTTCCACACGGTGAATTGCCGAAAGGTCAAATAGCAAAAATTCTTCTGTTGGTTCCGCCTTAGGCAGAGAAGACCAGCCATAGTCAGGTCTTTCATCGATGAGATTTTCTTTTACACTCAAACGATCTGCTTCGGAACTAGCTTGGATTTTTACTACGCCGGAAATTAGAATACGAAATTGCCCAAAAGCAATCCGGTATCTTCCCGCATCGGTTCTTCTGTTGATTTTAGCTATAAATTTAATATAACGAGCAGAAGTAAGAGAGAAATTCCAAGAAGCTACTGTTTTCTGAGACCGTCGAAATCCTGACTCTTGGATAATTGGTTCCCAGTATTTTCCATCTTGTGACATTTCGATTCTAAATATATCGGGAAAAAAATCATTTTCTCCGGAGAGGGGATGGATTTCAATTCGATTGAAATGGTTGTTGGATCCATCTAATTCAAATATTAAGTGAGTGAGTTCACTTTTTTCTTTCTCATCCAGAAAAGAAATGATCTCATTTTTTTTCTCTTCGAATATACCTTGCGTTTTAATTGCGATTGGTTTCACCAGTCGTGGGTGACTAATTCGTATTGGTTCAAGACTCATAATGTTCAAAAAATTCTATTCTCCACTTTAGGCAAAGCAAAAACTAAACTTATATCGGTTTCTTCTCTGTCAAAATACGACTCAATGATATTCTTCTGTAGATCCGTAACCGGTGAGAGGACACATAAAACGCGACCATCTAATTCTACCTTCAAAGAGTGAAATTCTCTCGCTGAATAGACAGATAATTTTGAATCCACCCAATCCAAGAAACTTTTCCAAGATACTCTTTCATCAAATCCTACATTTGAATTCTGCTTACTTTTAAGCGGTTTTTCGAATTTTCTTTGCTCCTCTATTTCCTTTTTAGTTTCATTATTCTGGTTATTGTTTATAGTTATATTAATATTGTTTGGGTATCCCTCAATACCCCCCTGATTCCGAGATTTCGCCCCCTCTGAGGGCTGAAATTCTCCACCCCAGAGGGGTATATTTTTATCCCCCAGGGGTTTAATTTGAGAACCCGGGTAGTCGAATCGAAAGTAATAATAAGTGCTGGTTCTTCCTGAGCCGGGTATTACATGCAAAAGACCGAGTTTAATGAGATCTCTTTTGGCTTCGTTCAACGATTTCTTGGTTTTAAAGCCGGTAAGTCCCAAGAGAGTTTCTGTGCTGGGCCACACAGGCTTGAAATAGAAGTCCGAAAATTTCAGCAGAACAGGGTATAGGGTTCGAGCGGCAGAAGATAGCTTCGCCCAGATGCCGGAATCTATGATGTCCGACATGATTCGAATATAGGACTGGTGTTCACTCATGCCTAAAAGTGCTCCTTTTGGATTTTTAGCAAAAAAAATCCCAATTTTAATCAAAAATTATCCAAAGGAGTTGACTTTTATCCGACATAATTTTTATTATGTCTCATCCAACAACATTCCTTCGGGATAACCCGACCCCCTGGACATGCCAGGGGGATTTTTCTGAACAGATGGCTACTGTATTTATGGTATAGCTCACCCGTCACCAATTGCGTACTACATTGGTGTTTACCAGATTATGTCACATTATAGGGATATCTTCTTTTTCGTCAATCGGATTTATGGCAAAAACTTGAAAAAAATATGTCTAAGTACTTGTTTGCTCAGTACATGTAGTGTAATTAGGGGAATCTTTTGGGGATTTCCTTTTTCGTGAATTTGTATATTTCCATGAGGAGTAGGGGATCTGTGCAGGAAATTTCAATAGAATCCGGCTTTTTGACGATTTTTACGGGATTCTTTTCTTTTTGATTGTCGCTTTTTTCTGCCGGATGATTTGACACGGAATCGAAGCCTTTTTTCCCATTGCCTTCATAGTCTTGAGAGTCCTTCTTATTGAATTCCTTGGCATCTCGAACTGTTTTGAGCTCTCCATTCTTGTATAAGTCGAAAAACTCTTGCAAATTTCCTCGTTTCTCTGCTTGGACTGCCTGAACAAGAAGGTTCTTATTGTTGATAGAGAGATCCTTGCAGGTCTGCATTGCCTTTGCCGACAGATGGGTAATGCTGAGAATCTCCGTCATATAGCTTCTGCTCTTGCCAAACATTTCCGCCAACTCTTGATCGGTATATTTATACTCTTTTTTTAGATGAATCAGGGCATCGACCTCTTCATAGGGGGAGAGGTCTTCTCTTTGGAGGTTTTCAATGATTGCGAGTTTGTAGGTTTCTTTTTCATCTCGGTCAAAAATTTTACATTCTATCTCATTCCAGCCCAAACTCGTCGCCGCATGGAATCTTCTCTCTCCGGCAATGATTCGGTAGCTATCTTCCTCTTCGCTAGACCTAGCCACAACGATGGGCTGAAGCAAGCCTTCCGCTTTGAGGGAGAGGGCAAGCTCCTCAACTCCCTTTTTTCTTTCTTGCCTTGGTTGTCTTTCTGAGGGGAGGATTTTCTCCATGCGAATCTTTCGGACTGTTCCATCCAAAGATTCCGATTTAAATACATCGGCAAGGGATCCGAGTCTTTTACTTTTGGAGCTCACTCAAGACCTCCTCAACGAAACCTTCATATTCTTGAGCCTGGCGACTGGACTTATTATAGTCATATACAGATTTCTTGGCGAGGTGGCTTTCTCCTACTGCAACTCCATCTGATATGCTATTTTCGAATATTCTAAAATATTTACCTAAAACAGGAAGTATGGTCTTGGTCAAAAGTGTCTGCGGTTTGAGTTGGGTAATCAGAGCTCCTAAAATTTCCAAATTCGGATTGATCCTCTTTTTGATACTGGAGATGGTCTGTTGCAATCCTACTATTCCATCTACAGAAAATTTCTCAGCCTGCAAGGGGATGATTACAAAATTGGAAGCGACCAGAGAATTGATTGTGAAAATAGAAAGACTCGGTGGGCAATCAATGATGCAAAAGTCAAAATCTTTTTCAACAGATTGCAGAGCATCCCTCAGAATATAAGGAGCATCCACGGCATTATTACTCATAGCTTCCATTTCGGCAAGTGCCATGGAAGAGGGTGCCAAAGAGAGAGAGTTGTTGTAAATTGGGACAATGATGTCTTTCATTTTGGTTTTGTTATTAAAAATATGATAGAGGTTTCCCTTGGTGGTTTCGGGGTTTACAAATATTCCGGTGGAATTTGCCTGAGGATCCATGTCAACCAACAAGGTTCTTTTTCCTCTTCTTGCAAGCCCTACGGCAAGATTGAGAGAAGTAGTGGTTTTGCCTTCTCCTCCTTTTTGATTCGCTACGGAAACTGTGATCATTATTTGCCTTTATACCCTTCTGTAAGCATGTGAAAAATCAGTCCTTTTGTTCAAGGAAAATTCTAATCTTTGTTTAAATTGTCGGACATCCGACAGTCGCAATTTAATCTGAATTGAATTTCCATACTCCCGAAAAAACTTCGCTATTTTATTGTCGGATATCCGACAATAAAAGCGGTACCTCCTTGACAATATGCTTAATTTTAAACAGTTTTCATCTATGACCAGTTTTGGCTCCGATTCAGGAGATAACTATTTTGAATATTTCCAAGGCTCTGCTCCTATTATGGGAGCAATCTGCGGTTTTTTGGCCTGGGAGGCTGAAGACCAATCCGGATTGGAAGAGAAAGTGAGGTTTGGATACGGAGAGGATGGGTTCTTCTATGAATTCATGGCAAGGGGCGAAGGCAATATTGAAAAATTATTCGAGTCCAAAGATATTTTGGTTTTCTCTCGGAATGAGTATGAACTTTATTCCGATCAGGCTAGTTTTGCAGTAGTATCCGGGGTTTATGAGTCCGAAAGATTGATTGGATTTTTATTGTTGGAGATGGATGCGGCAGAGGATTTTGGGATAGTTTTGGCTCAGCTTTTTGCAAGGTTTCTGGAGAGTAGTCTTACAAAAAAAGCGGCAAATGCTCTCGGAAATTTTCGTGAATTTCTCGCCATCCACAGTTTGGTCGAGGGCTATTCCAATCTGAAAGAAAGGGTCGAAAACCTGAAAGAAGGAGAGCCCATTTTGATTTCAGGATCAGCCGGTTCCGGCAAAAAATCCCTGGCAAAATACATACATAGAAATCGAAGTAAGCCGGGTAATTTTATTTTGATCAACTCAATTCCCGAGAATTTAGGGAAACTGGAAAAGTCATTGGTGAATTGGGAAGAACTTTCGGCGCCCAGTGGGGTTTTGGTTTTTGACAAAATACCCAATCTTAGCCTGGGGCAGCAAAGAATTTTTTATGAATGGATCGAGGAAACTCAATTTTCGGGATTGATTTTTTTCATAGATAGAAACGAAAAAAGATCGGAAATCTACCCCCCTTTCTGGGCTAGACTGGAAAGAAATACGATATCCCTTCCCAGTTTGGATTCTCTTGGGAAAGAGTTGTTGGGGTCTGTGATTTTGGCTCTATTTGATGAAGTGAAAGCCCAAGCAGGTAGGGAGAGCTTGGATCTTTCCAAGCATGTCTGGGAAAAGCTGAGATTTTCCTCCTATCCAGGAAATCTAGATGAATTGAGGGGAATTTTAAGCAATGCGATATGGCGAACTCGAGGTCTGATTGTGGGCGCTGAAGAGATAGATCTAATGTCGGGAGAGCCGCCTGCCAGTTTAGATCTTCCCACGAGTGATGATCTGGATCTGCCGAGATGCATTGAAGCATTGGAAAGACAGAAAATAATGCTGGCACAAAAATTGTTTTCAGGCAACCAATTGAGAATGGCTAAGGCACTCAAAATATCCAGAGGTTCCTTGCAGTATAAGATGAGAAATTTAGGATTGTAATTAGATGGAAGATAACCTTTACGAAGAGCGAAAAACGCCGGCTGGATTTTTAGTGAAAGTTCGACTTTCCAAGATGACCTATGTGGTTTTCACCAATTCCGGTCCGGAAGTTCCCAGAGGATCAAAAAATAAGTCCATTGTTGTGAATGTTCCTCGTGTCGCTTTTTTGGGAGAAGATTTCAATCTTTCCCATTTTCGACTTGGGGAATTGAGCTTTGTGAATGTAAAAGCCGGGAAATTAGTCATTCCTTATCAGCATGGGTTTAGCAACGAAATTAAGACTATTTTTGTTTCTACGGGGAGTGCCAGCGATGTCTTGCCCGTAGTTATTTACCATTTTAAGGTAAAAGAAGAATTGATATCCGCCTACGAAAAGGGGGATAGTTTTCATCACTTGGTCGTCGATGAGGAGATTCCTCGAACAGATATGGTAACTCTAAAAATTCGCTATCCGGCTATGAATATGCTTGTGATTAAGAAAAAAATTGCAAGCAATGCGGCAGTTCGAGATTCTGCAAGTTCTCAATCGGGGCAGGGTTCCGCCGATAGTGATGCGGACGGAAGGGTGGTCGATTTCAGCAAGGTTCGAGCGACAGATGTTATCAATAATGCCAATTTAAATCAGCACTCTCAGAATCCGGTTTTTCTAGCTTGAATTCATCTCCGGAATATGGAGTTGGATCGGGTGAAACAACTTCTTTTGGATTTTAAATTAAGCCCTCAAGACGTCGGCTTCATTCGTACTTTCTTGGAAGTAATGATTCGAAATGAATACAACAAAGAAGAGCTATCTGCAAACAAGAGTAAGCTGGCGGCTCTCAGTGAAGCATTCCGATTATCAGTTTTAATCTTGAGCGTGAATGTCAAAGAGTTTGAAGAGGAACTGGATAGGGGTCTGAAGAAGGAAATTGCCTCCATGATCTACACATTGCTCTCCAAAGAGCAGGATGAGTCCCGGGAGAAAGAAGAAGAAATCATACTTTGGGAGTGGAAGCTTCGGGTCAAAAAAATGATGTATTCCTAAAAAAAACTTGATTTTTTATGCCAATAGGCATAAATTTGACATAGAAACCATGGAATTCAGGAATATTTTTAAAAAATTGGCACGATTTTTTCGTGAAAAAGAGGGAGCGGGAGCTCATGCCCATCACGCCTTTCTTGCAATTATTTCCGTATCCATTTCGTTAGCGATTCCATCCTCTCTTGCCGCCGAGGCAATGCAGGAAGGTTCCCGGGAATTTGAATTCCATTCTTCCCAGGTTGAGAAAGTTTTCGCTGAAGATGAATTGGCACAAGATATGGCGATGACCAATTCACCCGATTCCCAAAAAATTGAGATGGTTAGCTGGTCGGCTCCAAAGCAAATTCCAAATCCAACTACCAAGAATGTAAAAATACCATCCGAGAATAAAACTATCCATTCGTCTGCTGGCCTAGAACTTGCTCCTAATTCCCAATATAAATCCATAATAGAGAGATATCTATTTTCATTGAATTTTACAGATTTATATAATCCCATGAGCTACTTGAGTTCCCTTGGCTTTTGGAATGCTGTGAAATATAGTGCAATTCATAATTTTGATAATATTTTCGGTGAATACAAGAATGTATTCAAATCCCAATCAATTCCGGATTCACTAATTTCCCTCACTTCCCAAAATCCACAAAAATTCCCAATGAGCCAAGGATCTTTAGGTGAATTCAGCCGAATACTTCCCAATGAAACACTGAATCATTTTGCGCATTCCTTGGATATAAATTCCTGGGTTAGCGTTCATCTTCATCTTGACTTAGCATATCTCCGCAATTCTTCCTTGAATAAACCATTTAATGAAATTGCATGGAAATCTAGTAGGGTGGGACGTATGTCAGACATAGGGAAAAGCTGGGAAAATAGTCCTGCCAAGGAAAAACAGATTGAAAAATACTCTGTGTTTAAAACTATATACCTATGGCTTCCAAACCGAAACGAGTGGCATTCAACAAACTTCTTAACGCAATGCGGAAATTATCCATTGAGGTCAATGATAATGAGATCTGCAAACGATTGGAAGTTCTTATGCTCACCAGTAAAGACGATTTATCCCTCAGCACAATTAAGATTCTCATAGACAATCCACTGAATTTTGATCCTAAAGACGTTCCTGAACCCTATACTCAGTATGTAAGACATTTTATCTATATGGTAAAAAGAAATGAGAGAAAGGGGAATGATCCTCTCGGATATGGTGAAGATGCCGATGGCTCACTTAGTTCACCTAAAAAACGTGCCGTAAAGAAAAGAGCGATACCAACAGCACATGAATCTTCTGCAGACACTGCCGAACCCGCCAAAAAGAAAACAGCCCCAAAGAAAAAAGCACCTAAAAAGAAGATCAGCAAATAATCTTCTCAAATGAAACATTTTCACTGTAGCCCCCACAGTGAAAATTTCAATTTTTTCATAATCTTAACTGATTAAATATAATCTCAAAAAACACCAAAATTTAACCAAGTATCGGTTAATAATGCTTGATTTTGGTCAATTAAACGTAACTGCTTAAATTCTATCACAAATGCCGATAGAGACTGATTGATATTGGGCAATTGTGTATATGGCTTTAAACCGTCATTTAGTTCAATGAAATCACCAAATCCGGTCAACCTTTTAAATAAATGACGAGTGTAGGGCTAGTTGTAAAATAAATGCCAGCGATCAAAACCGGTCATTTGTAGTAAAAAATGGGCTTATTGATTGTAATTGGTTATTTAGATACCAAAAACATAATAAAAAATTCCTTTAATAATTGCCTAAAGGCAGGTATTTATTCTCCTTCGATGAGTAATATGAGGAATGAATTGCCCATATTTGGATAGTTGGGCCGGCATACTGATTAGAGGCTAGAGCGGTGAATCTCTACCATAAATCGAATGAGCGATGGAATAGTTCGGTAAAATCGGCATTTAAAGGATTCGAATAGGGGAAAAAATAATTAATATAGAGCAGCCTATCCAAGCTCTGGGTTCAGCGATTTACAGCTCATTGATTCCAGGGCTTTCAGGAAGCATCTATTGAAGAATATTCTCCGCGTGAAACAGTTCAATATTCTGCCAAAATGGCATTGCAATGAAAAATTCCTTAATGTGACATAATGACTGCAATTCAAGATTGATTGTATGGATTGGTCGCTGGGCAAATACTAGATTATGGCTGAATCAGTAAGACTTAGGGTTAAATGCCACGCTTGTAGTTATCAAATTGAAGGAACGGCTAAATATGGATCTGGCCATTACGTTCCGGATGGGGTTCCATTTCAATTTGTCGCAGTTGGCAAGGTAGAATCCGCCAAAGGTGGGCGAAGAGTAAAAGCGGAGGTAACGTGCATATGTCCAAATTGCGGAGTAACCTGCAAATATACCATATAGGTTGCGAAAATATACGCAGTTTATGACCAAAAAAGCAACATTAATCTGATTAAAAATGGTATTTACATCTGCTCTATTTTTATCCTTTATATGCATAATATTAGTCTTGTATTTAGTCGGTAAATTTGCACTTACTTGCCTATTTACAATCACTATAAATGATAATAAAGCACAAAATAGTGACTATAATAAATCAAAAAATAAGAAAAAATCGCTATCTATAAATGATTTAATTGAGTCATTAATATCTACTTTTGGTATCAAAAATATGCTTATAAATAAGCAAAATATTGCGAGAGAATTCCGAATATACTTTTTACTAATTGCCAGCCTCCTTTTTTATTCTCTGCTCTATCCACCATACATTTTACTACTGCTCATGACCATATCAGTAGATTGGTTTTTATCGAATCTCATTCAAAACGCATCCTTTATCCGGAGAAGGAAAGTGTACTTATCTCTCTCGATTGCCTACAATTTGACACTCCTGGGTTTTTTTAAGTATGCAATTTTTCTAGCAGAAAATAGTATATTTATAATCAATAAAATGATTAAAAATGATCTAATTAATGCAATTTTTTCGACCTTCAGTGTTAAGATTGTCGATTGGAATCCAATTCTGCCGGAGATAATGCTTCCTATTGGAATTTCCTTTTTCACATTCCAATCCATGAGTTATACCATAGATGTTTATAGACGAGTGATTCCCTCAGAGAAATCTTGGATTCATTATGCTTTCTATATCAGCTTTTTTCCCCAGTTGGTAGCGGGTCCCATTGTGAAAGCTCGAGAATTTTTACCCCAAATCAGGAACTTTTGGGATTTTTCCAAGATTCCTCTTTTTGCAGGCATGAGTTGGATCGCTCTGGGAGCTTTCAAAAAGGTTGTTTTAGCAGACCGACTAGCCGTTTTAAGTGATAATTTCTATGCCTATCCAGATGCCTATAGTTCGGCAGTTGCTTGGGTATCCGTTCTTTCCTATAGCTTTCAAATTTTTTTGGATTTCAGTGGCTATTCCGATATAGCGATAGGTATCGCACTTTTGTTGGGTTTTAAATTGCCTCTGAATTTTAATCTCCCCTATCTGGCTTATAGCTTTTCCGAATTTTGGCGGAGATGGCATATATCTCTGAGTTCTTGGTTGCGAGATTATTTATATGTGAGTCTTGGTGGCAATCGTGTCGGAAGGTTCCTTACATATCGTAATTTGTTTTTGGTAATGCTTCTGGGGGGACTTTGGCATGGTGCCAGTTGGAATTTTTTAATCTGGGGCGGAATGCACGGTATTTTTCTTGCCTTGGAGCGTTTTATTGGGCTCTCCAAATTTTTAGAAAAATCAGGACAAGTTTTGCGTTTTCCATTTAGAATCTTTGTGTTTTTCTCGGTTACTATTTTATGGGTATTTTTTCGATCTCCTGATTTTCAGATATCTATAGATATACTGGAAAAAATATTTTCTATGAGTCCCGGGTTGAATTTGGGCTATTCTCTGAAAAAAGAGTTTTTCCTAGTGTGTTCTACACTGGCAATTGGCCATTTTTTGGGAAAAAAAGGCATTCATCCGCTTCATTGGGAGGACAAAAATTACCGACCGGTTCTTCATTCCTTGGCATTTGCCATAGTTTTTATAATCATAACCTTGTTAGCCGTGCCCGGAAAACCCTTTATTTACTTTGTTTTTTAGGGTTTTTACGATATTTTGGAGGATTTTTCATGAATAATAAGAATACTATTTCTGTTTTCCTATTTCTATTTTTTCTTTTTAGTTTGGATTTTCTATTCTTTCGCAAGCTTCTTTGGTTGGTTCCGAACGAATTTGCTTGGAACGCTCATCATTTTTATAATTTTAATTACGAATGGAAAAGGATATCTTCCCAGGAAAAGAAAAATCCCAGGCTTTTTATCGTTGGTTCCAGTATAGCCTACTATAGCATAGATCAAGTTAAATTAAAAGATGAGCTCCAAAAGAAGTTGGGAAAAGAAGTCGATGTGGAGTATTTTTCCTATGCCGGTAAAAGTCCTCTATATGCTTATTTATTCATGGAAGAATTGTTGAAAATGAAGCCGGACATGATTTTGTATCCGGTAAATTTTATTGATTTTCGACTTCATCGAGCATTTGTCCTAAAACCAGGCACCAAACATGAGGATATGGATGAAGAAGAACTTCTTCGAGATGCGGTAACTGATATAGAATCTCCTCAGTCGAAGATATTGTTTCCTTGGGAAACTCTGGTGGAGATGTGGGATTACTTGGATTGGCATAGGCGGGGTGAATTATTTATTTCTCATATTTTTAAGTTCTATGGCTATAAAGGTATTTATTGGGAAGCAATTGAGGGCTTGTTCAATCATAGATTTGGCAGAAATAGCAGTTACCATGCCTATGCGGGGGTGCAGATTCCCGAAAGAGTGAATTCGCTTGGGTGGACTCATCAATTTTTCAGTTTTCAAGTTACCGATAAAATTCGAAATGAAGGTTTTTGGATAGAAGTTGTTGATGTGATACTCGGAAAAGGTCCTCTAGGAATCAAGTTAGAGGGAGCGGGACATGTTCAAGATTTAAGATTTGATTCACCCGGTTGGAAAAAAATTATTTTGGATGAGGCATTTTTCAAAGATGATGTGAAGCCGTTTTTAAAAGTATCACTCTCTCATGTATGGTATTCTTATGAAGCTGATGGTTTTTTGAAAGACTATCATAGGGATCCTATGGGAGTAAGGTTGACTCAGATTTTTGGATTAGACAAACCCAAGCAAAATATGCAATATCAGCGTGAGGAAAGATTCGAAGATTTAAGATATATTGGAATGGATGACGATACTTATAGGGAGTATTTTTTTTATAGATTGATGGAAGATCTGCCCAATCGTCCGGGGATTCGATATCTATATGAAATCGCAGAAGCCAAGAAAAAATTGGGGAATGAGAAATTTCGACCCATATTGCATTTTCAATATTTAAAAAAATTTGCAGAAAGAATGGAAAGGGAAGAAATCCCTCTTTTGTTGATAAATAATCCGGAGAATCCTATTTCTTTGGAATGGTATGTTGATACAGAATGGTACAAAGATTATCTGAGATTTCTAAAATCTTTGGAATCGGATTCTATTCGCTTTGTGGATTGGAAAGATGTATTGAAAATGCAGGATTTTAGCGATTTTCATCACATGACATATCCGGGAATGGAGAAGATGAATTCCCGATATGCCACGAAAATAATTGAATTTTCTGCTTTCTAAAAAGGGCAACTCATTAAAATTAGGCTAGGTTTATATGAATAAGATTAAAGTTGGAATATTGGGAGCTACAGGCTCGGTCGGACAGAGATTTGTAGAATTACTGGAGAATCATCCTTATTTTGAGGTGGCGGCAGTATGTGCTTCGGAGAGATCTGCAGGTCAGAAATACGGTGAT